>CANOLZ010000011.1 GCA_947567075.1 uncultured bacterium | reverse complement strand
ATGGCAGATAAGGTAAGTCTGACTGAGACCCAGATGAGAACGTTTTGCGGCATAGGGGTTTTCTTTTTTCTCCTCTGGACACTGGAAATAAAATGGGATTACGGTTCCAATCAGACAGGGCTTGTTATTTTGACAATGCTTATTCTTACTGTTGTGTATTTGGAAATGCTAAAAGAGAAATATAAATGTTTTCTTTTATTTCCAGCTCAAGTGCTGGCAATGGTTTCTGGATACTTGTGGATTGTCTGGTTAAGGGCTAGATGCGCCTGGGCGGGCTTATTAGTGTTTGGGGCTCTGTTTCTCATTCCTGGAGGAGTTTTTAAGAAAAAAGGACTTTATAAATTATTGATTTTTTTCTCTACCATAGGAGCAATTCTCTTTGCCGCCGCATATATCGTCATGAGTGGGCTGGGGATAGACTTCTACATGCCTTTTATGTACAAAAGATTTTTATCTGGAAGAGAGCTCATCTGGTTTGAGCTGGCAGGGGCTTATTTAAGAAACAGCTTGACAGGAATTGGCTCTTCCTATGAGATGAAGGTATACTATATGGAGGGGGGATTAGAAGTCCATAATGGATTATTAGATATTCTTATCATACATGGAACTCTATGTTTTAGTTTTGTCATATATTTTTTGTGGAGAAGATTAAGGGGAATAAGAGAGATGGCTGTTTCCAATAGACTGGCAAAGACTTCTATGGCAGGAATCTTTTCCATGCTCATAGCAAGCTTTTTTGAAAACTATTTCATAGTAGCCCCATATAGTATGATATTTTTCTACTTATTCCTAATAATAAATAAGAAGCGTGGGACAATGAATAGTGAATAAAAGAAGGCCAAGTTGTTTTTAGAAGGGAGATTTGATATAATACAAGGAAAGTTCCCAAAAAGCAGCCTTTTGCTAAGGGATAATGAATGATAGAGATGTTTGCCAGACAAGATAAAGAAGAAAATATTCAAAACAACAAAGCCAGTCAAGACAAAAGGAAGATGCACACATATGGGAAAAATCATAGAAAATAAACAACTATTTATCCGCAGGACTGGACTCATTATGTATGATATATTTGCAGTGCTTGTGGCCAGTCTTATGGGAATCATGGTACGTTTCGACTTTGTGTATCAAGATATACCTGTTTACTATATAGATGCAGCATGGACATATATTCCCTTTAATATGATTTGCACAATCATTATTTTCTTCCTTTTCCGTATGTATCAAAGCTTGTGGATTTATGCAGGCTTTACAGAGATGTACAGTACGTTTTTTGCATGCGGACTGTCCACCTTTGTTCAATACTTTATCCTCCAGTATGCAGGCATTCGCCTGTATGGACTCTATCCCTTGCCAAGAAGCTATCCTTTTTACTATGGAGGAACGCTGATTGTTCTAGTTGTGGTCAGCCGGTTTATGTATCGAGGCTTTCGCACCTTTGTTCAAAAGAGAACATCCAAAGCAATGAGCAAAAACGTTATGATTATTGGTGCAGGAGATGCAGGAAACTCTCTGATACGGGAAATGAACACAAGTAAATTTATACAAAAAAGTGTCCTCTGCGTTATTGACGATAACAAGGGAAAAATCGGAAATTATATTCATGGAGTCAAAGTAGTGGGAGGTCGGGAGGAGATTATAGAAAATGCAGCAAAATATAATATTGATGAAATTATTATCGCTATGCCCACTGCCCCTAAGGCGTCCATAAGGGAAATACTGAACATTTGTAAAGAGACAAAATGTGAACTAAAAACACTCCCAGGCATTTATCAGCTAGTCAATGGAGAAGTAAATGTAAATCAGCTGCGTAAAGTAGATGTGGAAGATCTTTTGGGAAGGGAGCCTATTGCTGTAGACTTAGATTCCATTATGGGTTACGTACAAGGAAAGGTAGTCCTTGTAACAGGAGGGGGCGGCTCCATTGGGAGCGAGCTCTGCCGCCAAATAGCAGGATATGGGGCGAAACGGTTGATAATTGTGGATATCTATGAAAACAATGCCTATGCTATTCAGCAGGAGCTGCAAAAGCGCTGGCCAAAGCTAGACTTAGTAGTGCTCATAGCTTCTGTGAGAAATACAAATCGTATGAATGTTATTTTTGAAAAATACCGTCCCCATATTGTTTACCATGCCGCTGCTCATAAACATGTCCCCCTCATGGAGGACAGCCCTAATGAGGCTATTAAAAACAATGTGTTGGGAACGTGGAAGACTGCAGAGGCAGCGGCTATGTACAAGGCGGAAAAATTCGTCCTTATTTCTACGGATAAGGCGGTAAACCCTACAAATATTATGGGAGCAAGCAAACGAATTTGTGAAATGATTATACAAGCATATAATGACCGTTGCCAGACAGAGTTTGTGGCTGTGCGCTTTGGAAATGTATTAGGGAGCAATGGAAGCGTAATTCCCCTGTTCAAGAAACAAATAGCCGAAGGAGGCCCTGTCACAGTGACGGATCCGAGAATTATTCGGTATTTTATGACAATACCAGAGGCAGTTTCCCTTGTTCTTCAGGCAGGAGCCTATGCCAAAGGAGGAGAAATCTTTGTATTAGATATGGGTGAGCCAGTACGGATTTTAGATTTGGCAAAAAACTTAATCCGTCTGTCAGGCTATATTCCTGGAGAGGACATTGAAATCCAATTTACAGGTCTAAGGCCAGGGGAAAAGCTCTATGAGGAGCTTTTAATGGAAGAAGAGGGAATGCAGGAGACGAAAAATAGGCAGATACACATTGGAAAACCCATTGATTTTGAGGAGGCAGAATTTTTTGTCCGTTTAGAGGAATTGAAGGAAATATCTAAAAGGGAACCAGACGATATTCGCAAGTGGGTAAAGGTCATTGTCCCCACATATAAACTAAAGGAAGAAGGAAAAATACAATGAGGGAAAAAAAGTTGTTTTTGTCATCCCCAACTATGCACGATAAAGAGATGGCCTTTATACAGGAAGCCTTTGACACAAACTGGGTGGCTCCTCTGGGAGCCAACGTCACAAAATTTGAAGAAGAGCTGGCATCCTATGTGGGAGCAGGCTATGGGGCGGCTTTGTCCAGCGGTACAGACGCTATTTTTCTTGCCCTTAAGCTTCTTGGAGTACAAAGGGGGGATATTGTCTTTACTTCGGACTTGACTTTTGCGGCTACATGTAATCCTATTATGTATTTAGGAGCTGTTCCAGTATTTTTGGACAGTGAAGAAGAAAGTTGGAATATGGATCCTAACGTATTAAGAAAGGCATTTGAGAAGTATCCAGGGGCAAAAGCTGTCATTGTAGTAAATCTCTATGGATCTCCAGCGAAATTAGAGGAAATCCGAAGTATTTGTCAGGAACATCACACCCCCCTCATTGAAGATGCAGCAGAGTCCTTAGGAGCTGTTTATGAGGGAAGGCAGACAGGAACCTTTGGGGACATAGGCATTTTTTCTTTTAATGGAAATAAGATCATTACTTCCTCAGGAGGGGGAATGCTTGTCTCAGACAAAGAGGAGTATATAAAAAAAGCAGTGTTTCTGGCAACCCAGGCCAGGGAGCCAGAAAGGCATTATGAACACAAAGAAGTAGGCTATAATTTTCGTATGTCCAATATTGTAGCTGGCATTGGAAGAGGGCAGCTTTGCTACTTAGATGAGCATATCCAGCAAAAAAAGGCTATCTATGAAAGGTATAAACAAGCTTTTTCTTCTATTCAGGAAATGGAGATGAATCCTTATTTGATAGAATCTAAGCCTAATTTTTGGCTTTCCTGTATGACTATAAAAGAGGGGTGTAACGTAAAGCCCATGGACATTATGCTTGCTTTAGAAGAAAAAAATATAGAATCCAGGCCTATTTGGAAACCTATGCATCTTCAGCCAGTGTATAGGGATAAGGATTTCATAAAAGTAACAGATAAGGAATCTGTAGGAGGGGATATTTTTTGCCGAGGCTTATGTCTTCCTTCTGATATTAAAAATACAGAGGAAGACATGGAGGAAATTATAGGAGTCATTCAAGGATTTTTTTCATAGAAAAAGGGAGTGAAGCCATTGTTTTATGAAAAATATGGAAAGAGAATCTTAGATCTTGTTCTCACCTTGCCAGCAGTTATTCTCCTTCTTCCTATTTATGGGGTAATTGCCCTTCTTGTCCGCTGGAAGCTGGGCAGCCCTGTTTTGTTCCACCAGGACAGGCCGGGAAAGGATGGGAAAATCTTCCCTATGTATAAGTTTCGCTCCATGACTGACGAGAGGGATGAAAAGGGAGAATTGCTCCCTGATGAGGTGAGGCTCAACTCTTTTGGGAAAGCTCTTCGTTCCACAAGTCTGGACGAATTGCCAGAACTTTTTTCTATTCTTAAAGGGGATATGTCCCTTGTAGGACCAAGACCTCTCTTAGTGCAATACCTGCCATTATACAATGAGAGACAAAAACATCGTCACGATGTGCGCCCAGGACTGACTGGCCTAGCCCAGGTCAACGGGAGAAATGGCATTTCCTGGGAAGAGAAGTTTGAGTATGATGTTCAGTATACAGAAAATATAACCTTTCTTTTAGATGTAAAAATATTGTGGAAAACTGTGATCAACGTCATTAAGAGAGAGGGGATTGGACCTGAGGCTGGGGCGACCATGGAGTATTTTACTGGGACAAAGGAAGACGGAGGTAGCAATGAAACCAATTCATATACTGATATTAAGTGCAGGCCGCAGGGTAGAACTGATTCAGTGCTTTAAGGCTGCGGCTGCAAGGATGAAATTACAGGGCAATGTTATTGGAGTAGACTGTTCTGGTCTGGCTCCAGCCCTTTATTATGCAGACAGGGGAATTATGCTGCCTAGAATCAAGTCTGGGGATTATATTGATGCTATTATTGACATTTGTAAAAAGGAAGAGGTTTCTCTTCTTGTGCCTACCATTGACACAGAGCTTTTAATGGTGGCAAAAAATGCCAAAAGGATTGAGGAGCTTACAGGGGCTAAAGTGTTGATCTCGGATATAGATGTAATACGTATTTGCAGAAATAAAAAACAAACCCAACAATTTATGGAAGAATATGGATTTCTCATGCCAAAAATGTACTCAGAACAGGAATTGAGGGAGAAGGACATTCCCTATCCTTTATTTCTAAAACCTGTCGATGGAAGCTCCAGTATTAATGCTTTTAAAGTAAACAATAAAAAAGAGCTAAAAACTTATTTAAAGCTCATTAAAAATCCCATTGTACAAGAATATTTAGATGGAGAAGAATACACTGTAGATGTTTTCTTAGACTTTCATGGAAAGATTATTACGGTTGTGCCTAGAATCCGTATAGCTACAAGAAGCGGGGAAATCTCCAAGGGAGAAATTATAAAAGATAGAGAAATTATGGAAGATGTTATCCGTCTTATGAATGTATTAAAGCCAATAGGCCATATTACTGTCCAGTGCAAGAAGACAGAAAAAGGTATTGCCTATATTGAGATCAATCCAAGATTTGGAGGAGGGGCTCCTATGTCTATTATGGCTGGCGCAGATTCCTGTGAAAATTTATACCGCCTTCTTCTAGGAGAATGTCTGGAGTACAATGAGAATTACAGAGACAAGGTAACTTTTTTACGATTTGACAGCTGTATTATGCTAAATGAGAGAATGGAGTTGGAACATGATAAAAGCAGTAATCTTTGATTTAGACGATACATTGACTCCAGAAATACAATATGTGGAAAGCGGATTTCGCCATGTGGCCAGCGTATTGGAAGAACTGATTATCTCTGTAAGGGGAGAGGCGGTTTTAACAAAGGAGGAAATTTTTACAAGGCTTATGCTTTTGTTTCGGGAAAATAACAAAAGGGTATTTAACCGTTTCTTTGAGTCTTACCACTTAAAATTTGAACTCATGGATGTACAGGCTCTTGTGGAAGAGTACCGAGGCCATGAGCCACATATTTTTTATTATAAAGATGTAAAGGATGCGCTTTTACAGCTTAGGAAGAAAAATATGAAATTGGGCATCATCACAGACGGTCCTGCTATAACCCAGAAAAAAAAGTTAGAGGCTTTAGACGTTTTTCAAGATTTTGATAAAATCATTGTTACAGATGAGTTAGGGAGGGATTATTGGAAACCTAATGGAAAATCATTTCAATTAATGGCAAGAGATTTGGGAGTGGATTATCGGGAAATGGTTTATGTAGGGGATAATCCAGAAAAAGATTTCTATATACAGAAAATATACCCTATTTCTACAGTCAGAGTAGAGAGAGAAGAGGGAGTTTATAAAAACAGCCCTTATTTAGAAGGGGTAAAAGAAATGTATACAATTCCAAGTCTGGATAAACTCCCGGAACTTCTTAGCCAAATGGAATGACAAAGGTATCAGGTAAAATGGAGAGAGACGAAGGGATAAGAGAAATACAAGGACATATTTTAGAAATACTAAAGTGGATTGAC
This sequence comes from uncultured bacterium, assembly GCA_947567075.1. GTDB lineage: Bacteria > Bacillota > Clostridia > Lachnospirales > Lachnospiraceae > MGBC165282. Next base: position 28,029 of record CANOLZ010000011.1, on the reverse strand, counting down.
GCTCTTTGTACAAAAAATAACATTCCCTATTTTATTCAAGGGGGAACCCTCCTTGGGGCAGTGAGGGAAAAAGGTTTCATTCCATGGGATGAGGATGGGGATATTACTATGTATGGAGAGGTGTATGAGAAATTTCTAAAATGCGCTAAAGGAGAGTTGGAGAAAAAAGGGTATTTTTTAAAATGGACAGACAGAGTCCCTAAAGTATGTCTTTTAGGCAGGGAGGAAATTCACGTTGATATTTTTTTTATAGATCCCCTACCGAAAGCAAGGTGGAAAAGAAGGGGAAAGAGGTTTTTCATGAAACTTCTTCAAGGGATGATGAAGAAAAAGGTAGACTATAGCGCTTATGATTTAAAGGGGAAAATACTGGTATTTTTATCTTCCTCAATGGGAAGACTAATAACAACGTCTTTTAAATTAAAGTTATATAGGAGTTTAAGCGCTTATGGAAGGAAGGAGCAGTCAGGACTGGCTTTTTTTAGCAATGATTTCTACCAGTTTCTTTCTCTGGAGTTTCCAGAAAGCCTTTTTAAAGACTTGGAGAGAATTCCCTTTGAGGATGGGACATTGCTTGCCCCTGTCCATAGGGAAGAATATTTAAAGATGATATATGGAGAAGACTATATGACTCCAAAGAGAGAGAATTATTTTGTGGAAAAGGGACATGCAATGGAGTGAAATAATGGGAAAAAATATTTTATTTTGCAGCGTAGGCAGACGTGGGGATTTAGTAAAAGATTTTAGGGCGTCTTTGGATGTAAACTCAAAAATTGTGGCAACAGATAATAACAGCACAGCGCCAGGTCTTTATTTTGCAGATCGCCAATACATTGTACCGAAGATCAATGAGGAAAATTATGTGCCTATTATTTTGGAAATATGCAGGGCAGAGGAAATTGGTGCAGTGACCACCCTCATTGATCCAGAAATTGCAGTGCTGGCAAGACACAGAGAAAAGTTTCAGGCAATAGGAGTGGAAGTATTGGCTCCTTATGAGACGTCAGCGGCTCTTTGCTTTGATAAATATCTTATGTATCAGTTTTTAAACAAACATGGAATTTTAACAGCGAAAACTTATGGAAGAATGGGAGAATTTCAGATAGCCTTGGAAAAGGGGGAAATTCAGTTTCCTGTTTTTGTAAAACCAAGGATGGGAAGCGGCAGCGTAGGAGCAAGGGTAATACAATGCCTAGAAGAATTAAAGATTGCCTGCCGTCATGACCAATCTTTAATTATTCAGGAATATATGATAGGAGAAGATTTGGACGCTGATGTGTATGTGGATACGATAAGTCACAGGGCCGTAAGCATTTTTACGAAAAAGAAATTAGAGACAAAAATTGGAGGGGCAAATAAAACATTGTCTTTTAAAGACAATAAATTGTTTCAGACTATTGAGCATATTGTATCATTTTTTGATTTTAATGGTCCTATTGATATGGATTTCTTCTATCGAGACGGGGAATATTATTTGTCAGAAATCAATCCTAGGTTTGGGGGAGCTTATCTCCATGCTTATGGATGTGGAGTAAATTTTATAAAATTAATTGAGAACAATATGAATGGAATAGAAAATGAGCCCCTGTTTGGAAATTATGAAGAGGATGTGCTAATGATGATGTATGATAGTGTGGTCATAAAAAGGAAAAGGGAAATAGAAGAGCAGGTAGAGGCAAAGCTATGGACGTATTGTATTTAACCTTAAGCGATCCAGAACTCCACTCCACAGGAATTTATGCGGATTTGTTAAATGCTTTGGCAGAGAGGGGACATAGACTGACTATTGTGTATGCAAATGGAGAGGCAGAAAAAACCTTTCTTTCAGAAGAGAAGGGTGTGAGGATTCTCACTGTAAAAGTGGGCCGCCAGTTTGGGGTTTCTTTTTTTCAAAAGGGAAAAAACCTATTATTACTAGAGTCTAAAATGAAAAGAGCTGTAAAAAAATATTTTCGTAAAGAAAAGTTTAACTTAGTATTATATGCAACACCTCCTATTACTTTTGGAAAAGTAGTAAAATATTGTAAAAGGCAATTTGGCTCCTTGAACTATCTAATGTTAAAGGACATTTTTCCTCAAAATGCAGTAGATATTGGGCTTATAAAGGAAAAGGGCCTTATTCATAAATTATTTTCCAAAAAGGAAAAGGAGTTGTATAGAGCTTCCACCTTCATTGGCTGTATGAGTCAGGCAAATGCACAATATATACAAAAACATCATCCAGAAATATTGAAGAAAAAGATTGAGATTTTTCCAAATACAATGAAAGTTCCCCCTTATATAGAAAAAGAGGCATTACATAGCCAGACAGAGAAACTGGGAGTGCCAAAGGGGGCTGTTGTTTTTGTTTTTGGAGGAAATATGGGAAAGCCTCAGGCGTTGGAGTTTCTTGTAAACGGAGTACGTACAATGGAAGGCTATAAAAAGGCCTATTTTCTTTTCGTAGGAAAAGGAAGCGAGGCAGATTGGGTGGAAGAAAACATAAAAAGAAGGACAAATGCAGCCTTTCTTCCCTTTCTTCCTCCAAAAGAGTATCAAGGCTTGATGGAAGCGTGTCATGTGGGAATCCTATCTTTAGACTCTAGATTTACTATTCCCAATTACCCTTCTAGAACATTAGCCTATATGTCCATGTCCATGCCTATTTTGGCAACGATAGATAGGACTACAGATTTGTGGGGACTTATAGAGTCAGAGGCAGGATGCGGTCTTTGCAGTGTGACAGGAGACTTGTCTTCCTTTGAAAAAAATGTGCGTTTTTTTGTAGAAAACAAAGATGCAAGAATCCAAATGGGTGCAAGGGGAAGGCAGTATTTGGAGGAGAATTTTGATGTTTCCCGCTCCGTTGCCATATTAGAATCCCATTTTCCAAAGAAGAGAAAATAAACGCCCTTAAGGGCAGATTGGAGAGAGTAATGTTTGAAGGCAAAACCCTGTTAATAACAGGAGGAACAGGTTCCTTTGGAAATGCAGTATTGGATGGATTTTTAAATACAGAGGTTAAGGAAATACGGATTTTCAGCAGGGATGAGAAAAAGCAGGACGACATGCGCCATCAATATAAAAATGATAAAATCAAGTATTATATTGGAGACGTAAGAAATTTATCTAGTGTAAAAGATGCTATGCATAAGGTGGATTATGTGTTCCATGCAGCTGCCTTAAAACAAGTTCCCAGCTGTGAATTTTTCCCCATGGAGGCTGTGAAGACAAATATTATAGGAACAGATAACGTTCTTACAGGGGCTATTGAAGCAGGGGTCAGGAAAGTCATCTGCCTTTCAACAGATAAAGCAGCTTACCCTGTGAATGCTATGGGGACAAGCAAGGCTATGATGGAGAAAGTATTTGTGGCAAAATCAAGAACAGTAGATCCAAAGGATACATTAATTTGCGGCACAAGGTATGGAAACGTTATGTGTTCCAGAGGATCGGTTATTCCCTTATTTATAGAGCAAATAAAAGGTGGCAGGCCATTAACGGTCACAGAGCTTACTATGACCCGCTTTATTATGAGTCTGGAAGAGGCAGTGGAATTAGTGCTTTATGCCTTTGAAAACGCCATGGCGGGAGACATTATGGTTCAAAAGGCCCCAGCATGTACACTGGAAACACTGGCCCATGCTGTAAGGGAACTTTTTGGTGTAGATAATGAAATAAAAATTATTGGTATCCGCCATGGAGAGAAGATGTATGAGACACTTCTTACAAACGAGGAATGTGCCAGGGCCATTGACGAAGGAAAGTTTTTCAGAGTGCCGGCAGATCAGAGAGACTTAAACTATGAGAAGTATTTTCATGTAGGAAACAAAGGAAGAAGCAGACTGTCTGAATTTAACTCCAATAATACAAATATTTTAAATGTAGAGGAGGTAAAAGAAAAACTTCTTTCCTTACGTTATATACAAGAGCAATTAGAAGAATGGAGAAAGGCATGAAAGTATTAGTGACAGGAGCGAAGGGGTTTATTGGAAAAAACCTGATTGCCCAGTTAAAAAATATAGGATATAAAGACATTTACCAATATGTGAGGGACACCTCAAAAGAACAGCTCATAGAGTATACAAAGGATTGTGACTTTGTCTTTCACCTAGGGGGAGTAAACAGGCCAAAAGAGGAAAAAGAGTTTATGGAAGGAAATGCCGGCCTGACAAGCTCTTTATTGGACGCTTTAAAAAAGAATGGAAACAAGGCGCCCATTCTTGTAACGTCTTCTATTCAGGCGGATTTGGACAACCCTTACGGAATAAGCAAAAAGGCAGGGGAAGATATGCTCTTTCATTATGAAAGGGAAACAGGAGTAAAAGTGTTTGTTTACCGTCTTCCCAATGTATTTGGAAAATGGTGCCGTCCCAATTATAACAGCGCTATTGCCACCTTTTGCCATAACATTGCCCATCATCTTCCTATCCAAGTCCATGATCCTTTGGTTGTCATGAACTTAGTGTATATTGATGATCTTGTGGAAGAAATGTTAAGAGCCATGGAAGGAAAAGGGAACCAAACAGGAAAATTCTGTTCTGTTCCTGTCAGCTATAGCACCTCTCTTGGCGCCATTGCCTCTAAGATTCAGGATTTTTCCAAGAGTAGGGAAAATTTGGAAGTTCCTCATATGGGAAATGAGCTGGAAAAAAAACTGTACAGCACCTATCTAAGCTATCTGCCAAAAGAGGAGTTTTCTTATCCATTGAAGATGAATACAGATGAAAGGGGCTCCTTTACAGAATTCCTTCGTACAAAGGAGAGGGGTCAGGTTTCTATCAATATTAGTAAGCCTGGAATTACGAAGGGAGAGCACTGGCATAACACAAAGAATGAGAAGTTTTTAGTTGTAAAAGGAAAGGGATTCATACAATTTCGAAAAATAGGAGAGGAAGAAGTATTCGGTTACCATGTTTCAGGAGACAAGTTGGAAGTAGTAGACATTCCCCCAGGTTACACTCATTCCATTAAAAATGAAGGAGAAGAAGAGATGGTGACCATTATGTGGGCTAATGAGCCATTTCATATAGAAAAACCAGACACCTATTTCCAAAAAGTATAAAGAGGGAGGAGTTATGGAAAAATTAAAAGTCATGACTATTGTAGGTACAAGACCAGAAATTATACGTCTTTGCGCTGTCATAAAAAAATGTGACCAGTATTTTGACCATATTCTGGTACATACAGGACAAAACTATGATTATACTTTAAACGAAATTTTTTTCCAGGATTTGCATTTAAGAGAGCCAGACTATTTCTTAGACAGTCCTGGGCAAAATTTAGGAGAGACAATGGGAAATATCATTGCCAAATCCTATACTTTGATGGAAAAGGTAAAACCAGAGGCAGTACTTTTATTAGGAGATACCAACTCTGCCCTGTCTGCCCTGTCTGCGAAAAGGCTGAAAATCCCTATTTTTCATATGGAGGCAGGGAATCGGTGCTGGGACTGGAATGTTTCAGAGATGATCAACAGGAAAATCGTAGATCACATCTCCGATATTAACCTTCCTTATACAGAACATTCCAGAAGATATTTGTTAAGTGAAGGGATAGATGGAAAAACTATTTTTGTCACAGGTTCTCCCATGGGGGAAGTAATTAAGGAACATAGGGGTAGTATAGAAAAAAGCGAAGTTTTAGAAAATCTTGGGCTAAAAAAGGAAAAATACATGGTTGTCTCAGCCCACAGAGAAGAAAACATAGACAAGGAAGAAAATTTTATGGCATTGATGGAAGGAGTAAATCACATTGCCCAAAAGTACAAAATGCCATTAATTTTTTCCACCCATCCCCGTACCCAAAAATTTATTGAGGCAAGGAATTTTACATTCCATCCCCTTGTAGTTAATAAGAAACCCTTTGGTTATTTGGACTATAATAAGCTTCAGATGAATGCTTTTTGCGTTTTGTCAGACAGCGGTACCTTGTCGGAGGAATCAGCCCTCCTCCATTTTCCAGGGGTACTTATCCGAACCTCTACAGAAAGGCCGGAAGTGTTGGATAAGGGAAGGGTTGTTGTGGGAGGCATTAAGGAAAAGGATATAGAGCAGGCATTAGAGCTTGCAGTCGCCATGTTCAAAAGGGAGGAGGATGTCCCTTTGCCCAATGATTATGAAGATGTCAATGTCTCGGCAAAAGTAGTAAAAATTATCCAAAGCTATACAAAGATTGTAAATCAGACAGTTTGGATGAAGTAGAGGTCAAAGGGGAGAAGAGTATGTGAGAATTATTGTAAACAATATAGCGGCCAGCCAGACAGGAGCCTTAACCATTTTAAAAAGCTTTTATGACTATGTGGACCGCCATGGAAGGGAGCATGAGTGGATTTTTCTTTTAGGAGCCCCTTATTTGGAGGAAAAGGAGCACATCAAAGTGGTGGTACTAGATAAGGTGAAGAAAAACTGGCTAAACCGCCTAACATTTGACTTATGGAATGGAAAGAATTATATTAAGACATGGAATCCAGATTTAGTATTTTCCTTACAAAATACCATAATCTTTGGATATAATGGAAGGCAGATTGTTTACGTGCATCAGCCTCTTGGATTTCAAAAGGTAAAGAATTTTTCCTTTTTCAAAAAAAAGGAAAGGGAATATGCTGTGTACCAATATCTCATAGGGGCTCTCATCAATGCTTCTATTAAAAGAGCGGATAAGACCATTGTTCAGACAAAGTGGATGAGGGACGCTATATTGGAAAAGACAGGGATTGAGCCAAAGAAAGTTGTAAATATACTGCCAGATATAGAGGACATAAAAAAATATTTCAAAAAAGAGGAGGAGGAAACTTTTGACTGTCACAAATTTTTCTTTCCTTCTGGGGATATTTTATATAAAAATCATGAGACTGTCATAAAAGCATGCCAGATATTAAACAAGAAAGGATATAATGACTTCCAAGTATTGTTTACCCTAAAAGATTTAACATCAGTTACTGATATTTCCTATGATAATCGTCATGGAAACATTGTCTGTGTTGGCAAGCTTATGCCTGAGGAATTGTTTTCTTATTATAGAAAAGCTACATTAATCTTTCCTTCTTACATTGAGACATTAGGCCTGCCCTTAATAGAAGGAAAAATGGCAGGGAGTATGATTCTGGCCTCCCACTGTCCCTTTTGCCTGGAAATCTTGGAAGGCTATGAGAATGTAAAGTATTTTGAGCCCTTTGATGAGGAAAGGCTGGCAGCTTATATGGAAGATATTATGGCAGGAAGGTTAAAAAGAAAAAAGAGTAAGGCAGAAGACGGGTGTAAGGAGAAAAGTAGCTGGTTCTATGTAGTAAAGGAGCTGACGGGAGAAGGGACGGGAAGGAATGGAAAAGAAAAAGGCAATGGGAAATCTATATGAATATTACTATATTGTTGTCATGCTGGCATACTTTTTCAGTATGTTTACAAAACATACCCATCCAGGAGTTGTAGGGACCATCCTCATGCTCCTTGTTGCCCTAGAGCTTGGAGTTAAGAAGAGGCTTCCTTCTCCAACTGTATGGAAAAGGGAAGACAATGTAACAGATTTTTTTGTGATTGTTTATTTTCTTTACAATATCCTGTCCATATTCTGGCTTGTGAACAATAGTCATATCCCAGCGGAAGTTTTCTTTGACGAGTTTGCAGTGAGTGTCCTGCCTATTGTCTTTTACTTTGTAGGCCGGAGTGTGACAAAGGAAAACAAGGAGGCCTTTTATGGAAAATGTCTGTTAGCCCTGTTGTTTTGCTTTGTTTCAGGTATTATTTTATTTTTCTGGGCTCCGGATTTTTATATTCAATGGGCTTATGAAATGAGCTATATTTCCAAACCAGATGCTCCCACAATGCAGGTACGTATGTTATCATTTATTAGCAGCATTCCAGAAGGTTTTCTCACTGTAGCAGGCATGCTCCTTAGCATCTACTATCTCGTAGAATACAAGGGAAAGAGGGGAAAGGGCGCCTTTTTCATTTGCCTTCTCTCCGCCTTTATGTGTAACCAGCGTTCCGCTATGGCTGTGGCCTTTCTTGTAGTCCTATATTTAAATTATCTTCTCTTTTACCGATTTTCTATTTTGCCAAAAAAATTTTTTGTTATGGAATGGCTGGGAGGGATGGCTGCTCTTTTGCTCCTTGCCATTGTACGTTTTGACGCTGTTTTAAAAGTTTGGTACCGAATAGAGTCCCTCCCCCGTTCTATTGGGGAGAGAAGTGAGTCATGGGTAGCGGCTGTCAACAATTTGACAAATATATGGCTTGGAAATGGATTAGGTGCAAATGGCCATCGGGCTATTGGATATACGGAATTTATCGTGGCAGATGGAGGACTGATAAAACTGTTTTGTGAGATGGGAATTTTTGGGACTACTTTTTTCCTTTATATTATGATTCGATCAGGGGCCAACGGATATAAAAAAATAAAGGAAAACTATGTCGAGCTGGGAATTATAGGTGCAGCCCTTCTCCAGTGTGTAGGAAGCAATATTATTACATATCAGATTGCCGCCCCTATTTTCTGGTTTGCTGTGGGAAGATGTGCTGCACTGGAAGTCCAGCCATTTAAGGAGACAGGTTTCTAAACTTTTAAGACCTTTAGAGTAAACGAAATTTGGAAAGGAATGGGTATGAAAATGAGAGTCATATGTATGTATCTTCCCCAATACCATAGGTTTCCAGAAAATGACGAATGGTGGGGCAAAGGATATACAGAGTGGACTGCTGTAAAAAGGGCAGTTCCTTTGTATAAAGGCCATGCCCAGCCCAAACATCCTTATAAGGACTGGTATTACGATTTGGAAAAGGAAGGGGTAAAGACTTTAAAATGGCAGGCAGGTCTGGCTAGGGATTATGGAATTTACGGGTTCTGCTTTTACCACTACTGGTTTTGCGGAAAACAGCTTATGGAAAAACCAATGGAAATACTCCTGGCCCATCCAGAAATTGATCTGCGTTATAGCATTTGCTGGGCTAATGAGTCTTTTACAAGAACTTGGTATGGACTGGCGGATCAAGTGTTAATGAGACAGGAATATGGGGTGGAGAAAGACTGGCAGAGGCATTTTACTTATTTGCTTCCTTTCTTTTTAGACAAACGGTATATAAAAGTTGGAAATAAGCCAGTGCTTCACATTTACAGGACAAAGGATATAAAACACTTAGATAAGATGCTTGCCTGTTTCCATAAACTGGCAAAAAACAATGGATTCGATGGTATGTTTATTGTAGGTGGTCGCACAGCAGGAGAAGAGGAGACAAGGGAAGGGCTCCTTGATGCTTATTATACCTTTGAGCCAGGTTATACGTTAAAACACGATTTTGGAAAACTGGCATCTATAGAGTATCAAAGTAAGGTTTTGTGGAAAACCATATGGAATAAGCTATTTCCTAGGAAGAAATTAGAGAGGCAAATTTCTATTGATGCTATTTTTGCCCGTATTGCAAAAAGGAAAGTGGAGGAAAAGGTGTACCCAGGTCTCTTTCCCCAATGGGACAATACTCCTAGAAGAAGCTATAAAGGGTTAGTGTACCAGGGAGCTTCCCCAGAAAAGTTTTTAAGCTGTTTAAAGAAACTAAAAGAAAAGGTGGATGGACGAAAAGAAGACTTTGTCTATATTAATGCTTGGAACGAATGGGGTGAAGGAGCTTACTTAGAACCAGATAAGGAAAATGAGTTTGCATATTTGGAGGCGGTTCGGTGTGCAGAAGAAGATTAGCATTATTACAATTATATATAAAGTAGAGCCTTATTTGCCCCAATGCATTGAGAGCCTTATAAACCAGACCTATGAGAATTTGGAAATTATTCTTGTAGTAGGCATGGGAGGAGGGGATCGATGTGAAGATATTTGTGACGAATATGGAAAAAGAGATCCAAGAATTAAGGTCATTAAAAGTCCTCCAAAGGGAGTGGCTGATGCAAGAAACAGGGGACTCTTAGAAGTGACAGGAGATTTTATTGGGTTTGTAGATGGGGATGACTGGGCTTCAAAAGATATGTTTTCTTACCTCTATTTTCTGATAGAAAAAAATGGAGGAGATATTGCTGTCTGCGGGAAATATTTAGAATATGTAAATGGAACAGATAGTTCCCATGAAAGAAGGGTTCATGTCATGACTCCGGAGGAAGCCTTTGAAATGATTTTATACCAGGATGGTTTTTTTCTTCATCTATGGGATAAGCTGTTTCGAAAGGAAATTTTTGATAATATCCAGTTTCCAGTGGAGGAGAGAATTGAAGATCGGAGAATAGGATACCAGCTTTTAGGAAGAGCAAAAAAGATTATTTATGGCAGGGAGCCTAAAATCCATTTTCGAGTAAGTGAGGACAGTGGTTCAAGGGTGGCAGATAATTTAGTACTGTCCCTAGAGGCGGATAAGGAAATGTGCGCTTATATTAGGAAACGTTTTCCAAATTTAAAGGAGGCAGTAGACTATTTCCTAGTATATGAGACGATAAGTGTCATACAAAACAATATGCTCTTTGGAACGTATCATAAGGAGAGGGACAGAAAGTATATCCAATATGTAAAAAAACATGGAAGCTCTGTCTTAAAAAATAGGAAAGTTCCAAGGAGGATCAAAGGGAAGGTGCTCCTTTCCATGTTTAGCTTAAGACTTTTAGAAATCATAACGAAAAAAAGAAGAAAGAAAAGTCTGGAAGCTTTTATTCCTTACTCAGGTCTTACATTAAACAAGAGGGAGGAGAAGGTCTAAAAGCCCCTATTTTTTTCTTAAGATTTTTATGCCCCTAGAAGGGAGCAGACGGGAGTTTTTCATGAATTACGGTCATTTAAAAAATAAGAAAATACTGCTCATGTGTAAAGAAACCTATTCTTATCCCTTATTCTTTCTTGCCAAAAAGCTGCTGCCAGACAATAAGGTGGCTGCCTTTTTTGTTCATTCTTCAGAATGCTCTTATAAGAAATGCTATTTTAATGAAAATTCTTATTATAAATTTTTGGAGGAGCTGCCGGAAGTAAAAATGTATGATGTAAAGAAAATATGTCTTACATTTGCCAAAAACTATCAAAATCCCCCTTTAAACATGGATTTTTTAAAAAAGGTAGAAAAAGAGTATACACATTTTAAAAACTTAAATTTACAGCTTATGACATCCCAGATGACAACGAGATATTATCATTATCGGAATTATTATGTCTGGTCTTCCTATGAGCAAAATATGTACTGGCTTCAGTTAAACTATGAAAATTGTATTCATATTATGGAAGATTTTAGCCCTGACCTTATTTTGGATTATCAGGATGAGGAAATTGCCAGAAATATTATGATAGAAGTGGCTTATAAAAATCAAGTGCCTTATATTTCTGTAGAGCATCCTAGATATGCCCTTTACAAATACCCCACATATATTTTAGGGACAGGATTAGATAACTATTTCAAAGATATTTATGAGAAGAAGAAAAAGCTTTCGAAAGAGGAGCTAAAAGAAGCCTACGCATATATAGAGGACTATCGAAAAAAGACAGATATTATGCCTCCAGAATTCAAAGGGACGAGCACAGCAAATTATGAGAGGGATTCTTTGCTTTGGGTTCTTCGAGTTATGAGGGGAAAGTGGAATTATTTCTGGAATCAAGATATAACAAAGAAAAATAGGAAGTTGAAAAAATCCTGTCCTATGATCTTTTCCCCTTCCCTTCCATATATATATTTTTATTTTCGATTAGAAATGAGAAAGAGAAAGCTCCTTAAAAAAAATAAATATTTCCAAGATCCAGTAGAAGGGGAGAACTACGTGTATATGCCCCTCCACCTTATTCCAGAGTCGGCTACTGTAGTAAAGACCCCTTTCTATTTAAAAGAATTGGAAGTCATTGAACAAGTAGCCAAATCTCTGCCCATTGGATGGGTATTGTATGTCAAAGAGCACCAGGCTATGCTGGGGGAGAGAGATCCGAAGTTTTATAAGGAAGTGAACAAAATTCCCAATGCAAAAATGGTTCAAATTAATTATTATAAAGATCCAAAGCCATGGATTATGAAAGCTAGAGGAGCAGTCACTCTTTTAGGCTCCACAGCTTACGAGATGGCTTTATTAGGAAAAAAATCCGTTATATTTTTTGACATGCCCTATTCCCTCATTGAGGGTGTGAGAAGGGTTCATTCCTTTGAAGAGCTTCCAGAGGCAATTGGAAACTTTGCCAAGGAAGAGGAAGATAACATTCATTCCTGTGCTGCCTATATAGAAGCAGTAAAGGAGGCAGGGATGGAAATCGACTATTTTCCTATGATGACAGAAGGAGAAGAAATACTAAAGGGGAAGAAACCAATGACAGAGGAGTATGAGAAAAAAATCCATGCCTTGTATGAATTTTATGACAAGGCTTTAAGCCGTTTAGATAAGGAGCATCCATTTTCCCCATAAAGAAAGTACATGGGAAAATGTCGTTAGGTTTCTTAAAAAATAATGGAGGTTTTCATGGGAAAGAAAAAGGAAGTGAGTACAGGGACTGTGCTAAAATCCGGCATTTGGTACACCATATCCAGCATATCCATCCGGGCGGTAGGCATTATTTCCTCCCCTATTTACACAAGGATGCTCACAACAGCAGATTATGGGATGGCCAACACCTACAATTCTTGGGTAAGCTTGATGAATATTTTTACCTGTCTTTGCCTCGTCTCCTGTGTGGGAAGGGCAAAGCTGGACTTTTCCAATGAGTACGACGCTTTCTTATCTTCAGCCCAAGCTTTGTCCAGTGGGACTGCCCTTGTCATTCTAGGAGTAGTCTATATATTTTTAGATCCAGTCTCCTCCCTTATGGGATACAGCAAAGGGCTTATTCTCCTTTTATTCGTCTATTTGATCTTTTCCCCAAGTGTGGATTACATGCAAAATAAATATAGGTTCCAGTATAAATATAAGGAAAATATTATGATTTCCTTTTTATCCTGCATTGGAACTGTTTCCTTCTCCATTGCCCTTATGCTTGTATTTTCAGAGGAGAGATATGTGGGTAAAATATTGGGAACCCTCCTTCCCACCTTTCTCATGGGGGTTTATTTTTACTGGAAAATATGGAAGGAAGGAAGGGTGCTTTTTAACTGGGAGTATTGGCTGTACGCTTTAAAAATTGCCCTTCCCCTTATTCCCCACAACTTGGCTCTTGTTGTATTAGTGCAAATTGACAGAATTATGATTAAAGATATATGTGGGGAGTCAGATGCGGGAATTTACACCTTTGGTTATAGCTATGCTATTCTTTTATCCATTTTTACCAATGCCATTGGTCAGGCATGGCTTCCTTGGTTTAATGACAAAATGGACAGGGGAGAGAAAAAGGAAATCAAAACAGTGAATAATATGATGATGGGACTAGGCTGCTTTCTTTCCATTCTTTTTATTGTAGGAGGGCCGGAGGCCTTAATGATTCTTGGCACAGAAGATTATTTTCCTGCAAAATGGGTCATTGTCCCTATTATACTAGGAACCTTATGCCAGTATTTTTATACAAATTATGTAGATATTGAGCTTTTCCATAAGAAGACACCTTTGGTTGCTCTTAGTTCCATACTGGCGGCCTTTGTAAACTATGGGCTGAATTTACTCCTCATTCCCATATGGGGTTATAGGGCAGCTGCTTATACTACATTGGCAGGTTATATTTTCCTTCTTTTATTCCATTTTAGCGCAACAAGATGGGTGCTAAAAGAAAAAATATTTGACACACCCTTACGCCTAGCTTTCTTTTTAGGAACAAGTGCGATTGGTTTTGGATTTATGTTCTTATATGATAATGTCCTTTTACGTTATGGGGCGGCTGTAATTTTTATAGGAATAGTGGCAATGCTAAAGAAAGATGATATAATAAAGCTAATACTGCTTGTAAAAGCCAGATACACAAAGGGGGAGAAAGGAAACTAAGCTATGGCGGAGAAGAAAAAAGTATTTCAGATAAATTCCACATATGGGCTTGGAAGTACAGGTAGAATTGTGGAGGGGCTTTCCAAGGTTCTTTCGGAAAATGGATATGAATGTATGGCAGCTTACGGCAGGGGACAGCCTTTAAAAGAAAAGGGATTGTATTATATTGGAAGCAGTACGGGAGTCCATGTACATGGAGGCTTAAGCCGTATAACAGATAAGCATGGCGGATATTCTAAAATGGCTACAAAAAAGTTAATAACTAAAATGAAAAAGTTTGATCCAGATATTATTCATCTTCACAATTTGCATGGATATTACGTAAACTTAAAGCTGCTTTTTGAGTATTTAAAAACTTGCGAAAAGAAAATTATTTGGACTCTTCATGATTGTTTTTCTTTCACAGGACATTGTACCCATTTTGAGTATATTGGCTGCCAGAAATGGCAGAAAAAATGCTACCGCTGTGAGCAAAAGAGGGAATACCCCAAATCTATATTAGCGGATAGAAGTAAGAAAAATTACAGAGAAAAAAAGGAGTGGTTTACAGGAATTCCCAATCTGACCATTGTAACCCCTTCTGTTTGGCTGTCCCAAAAGGTAAAGCAGTCTTTTTTGCAGGAGTATCCCGTTGTCGTCATACCAAATGGCATTGACTTAGATGTTTTTCGCCCTGCTCCAAAGGAAAAAAAGGATAAATCCCTAAAGGATAAGTTCCGTATATTAGGGGTTGCCAATCCATGGAGGGAGAGAAAAGGATATGAAGAGTATAAAAAACTCATAGGAATCATAAGTGATTATTATGAGGTTACTATGGTAGGATTAAAGGAGAGTCAGAAGAGGGAACTGCCAAGGGGAGTAAAGGCTGTTGGAAAGACCCATCAGATAGAGGAGCTTGTTTCTTACTACTCCAATGCAGATATCCTTGTAGATCTAACTTTTGAAGATACCTTTCCCACAACCCACCTAGAGTCTTTGGCCTGCGGCACTCCAGTCCTTACCTATACTTCTGGGGGAAGTATAGAAATGCTGGATGAAACATGTGGCATGGCTGTTCCTAGGGGCAACCTTCAGGGGATCATGGCTGCTCTTGAGAGAGTACGTAAGGAAAACCCTTTTACAAGGGAGGCATGTAGGAAAAAGGCGCTGGCCTATGATCAGACGGAGAGGTTTTACGAATATGTATGGAAAGTTTACCAAGAGATGAGGAGTTAACCAATGAAAGCCTTTTGCAGGAAATTTGAGAAAACCATCCTCTTTTTATTGAAAGTATCTTTATATGCTTCTCTGTTTTTTACCTTTTTTCGGATCTTTTCTATTGTGCATTATCAGGTGTTTAATATGAGCCGTACTGCCGCAGTTACAATGTCTACCTTTGTTATGATGGAGTTTCTCCTCACAGGAATTTATGGAAAATATAATGTAGGTGAGCGAAAAAGTAAACCGATTATATTTTCCCTTATTCTTGCAGTACTAATTAGTGATGTTGCCGCTTATTTTATGCTCACTATTATGAATACTAATGAGGCGAATGATAAAAAGTTCCGCATAGAATATGTAAGTATTCTTTTACTTATTATGGCCATCCAAATATGGATCATTATTATTATGGTCTACTTTGGGAATTTTGTCTATTTTTGGTTACGGGATCCAGAGAAATGCTGCATTGTGTCAGAGGAGGGAAAAAATATAAAGAAACTTCAGGAGGTAATTGGAACTTTCAAGAAAAAGTATAAGGTTACTCAAGTTGTGGATTACCGCTCCCCTCATTTAGAACAGGCTATTATTGAGGCAGATACCGTCTTTCTTTATGACCTGCCTATGAAAGAGAGAACGCAGATTGTGGATTTTTGTTACCAAAACTTAAAAAATATTTATTTTAATCCTAGAGTAGCAGACATTTTAGAGCAGAACAGCAGGCAGTTCATCCTTGATGACATGAGCTTTCTTGCCTCAGAGTTTCACAGTATTACGTGGGAACAGAGGATCGTAAAACGACTTATGGATGTAGCCATTTCTATTCTTGCCTTGATCCTTACAAGTCCCATTCTTTTGATTAGCGCCTTATGCATTAAAAAGTATGACGGAGGAAGGGTATTATTTAAGCAAAAAAGGGTAACTGTTCATGGACGAATATTTTGGATTTATAAATTTCGAACAATGAGAGAAAATGTAGAAAATTATTCTACTACAAAAGACGATGATCGCATTACCCCAGTGGGAAGATTCATCCGCAAATATCGTATTGACGAGCTGCCCCAGCTCATAAACATTATTAAAGGAGATATGAGCCTTGTAGGGCCAAGGCCGGAAATGGTGGAAAATGTGGATGATTATACAAAGAAAATGCCAGAATTTCGTTACCGTCTTCGGATGAAAGCAGGACTTACAGGTTATGCCCAGATAAACGGGAAGTATAATACCTCTTCAAGAGACAAGCTCATGATGGATTTAATGTATATAGAAAACTATAGTATTTTAAAAGACATTCAGCTGTTATTTCAGACAGTTATGGTACTTTTTAAGGCTGAGGATAGCACAGCGGCTTTTGAAGAAAAAAAGGAAGACTAGAGGGGTAGAAAGATGAACATATTTATTGTAAGCCAATATTTTTATCCTGAAAACTTTAGAATTAATGATCTGGCAGTGGAGTTAAAAAAGAGAGGCCATCATATTACTGTGCTGACAGGAATTCCTAATTATCCTAAGGGAGAATTTTATAAAGGCTATTCCGTAAAGGAACGAAGAGAGGAGGAGTATGAGGGGATCAAAGTGTTTCGGGCATGGATGACTCCAAGGCATAAGGGGGCTTTTTTTCTCTTCCTAAATTATATAAGCTTTGTCTTTGGAGGGGTTTTAAAGGCAAAAACAATGAAGGAAACAGATTTTGATCTGATTTACGCCTTTGGCACATCTCCTATTACCCAAGCTTTGCCGGCCATTGCTATGAAAAAAAGAATACATAAGCCGTTAATTTTTAATGTTCAGGATTTGTGGCCAGAAAATGTAGTTGTTGTCACAGGATTGAAAAATAAACTTGTCTTGGGACTTTTAGAAAAATTAGTGGATTATATTTATGGCTGCTGTGACCTGGTATTGGTTCCTTCTAGAAGTTTTGTCCGTAAAATTCAAAGAAGAAAGAATTTCATGCCAAAGGAAAAAGTACGTTTCTGGCCCCAGTACTCCGTTGTAGAAAAGGCGGATTATATTCTTGAAAGGACTGGGGAGTTTGGAAATAAAAAAGAGCTTTATGACATAAGAAAACATTGGGATAAGAAGAAGTTTCATATTGTTTTCACAGGAAATATAGGGGTAGCTCAAGGATTAGATCTTGTGGCCAAGGCTGCATCCTATTTAAAAGACTTACCTATTAGGTGGCATCTTGTGGGAGGAGGAAGGGATAAGGAACAGGTGATAGAAGCAGTGAAGGAGGAAGGAGTGGAGGAGCATGTGCTTTTTTACAAGTCGGTGGAGGAAAGCCTAGTTCCTATTATTTTAAGGGAGGCGGACGCTGCCTTAATTATTATGAAGGCAGACCCTATTTTGGACATGACCATTCCAGCCAAATTCCAAACATATTTAGCCTGTGGATGTGCTCTTCTTGGATGTGTAAATGGAGAAGTAAAAGAGATCATTGAAGAATCAGGTTTAGGCATTGTGAGTGGGAGAATAGATGGAAAGAGCCTGGCAGAGGCGGCAAAGAAAATGTTTTATCTAGAGGAAGAGGAAAGAGAGACATTCCGGGAAAGAGCCCTTTCTTTTTCTAAGGAAAATTTTGAAAAAGAAAAGATTCTTTCTTACTTGGAAAATGAATTTCAAAAACAATGTATGTGAAGGGAGAAAATGATGAAGACATTGACCTTTTACTCCAATTATTTCAACCATCATCAAAAAGCCCTTTGCGACGCCTTTTATGAGCGTCTTGGACAAGGATTCCATTTTATTGAGACAGAGCCTATGGAGAAATTTAGGGAAAAGATGGGATGGGGAGGAGGAGAGATTCCTCCTTATGTGATCAAAACTTACCAGGGGGTGAAGGAAGAGAAGCTTGCAATGGACATGGGCAGACAGAGCGATGCCGTAATGATAGGCACAGCCCCAGAAAGGTTTATTGAGTCCCGCCTTCTGGAAAACAAGCTTACCTTCCGCTATACAGAGCGTCCCATGAAAGAAGGAATAATAAAAATGTTCCATCCAAGGCTGGCAAAGAAATTTTATAAACTCCATTATAAAAATAGAAATCGTCAAGTATATGTCTTAGGAGCCAGCGCCTATGCATCAGAAGATTACAGAAAGATAGGCTCTTATTTGGGTAAATGTATGAAGTTTGGATATTTTCCAGAAGTAATTTATCATGATATTGAGAACCTCATGAAGAAAAAAAGTGACAAGCGAGTGGAAATCTTATCTGCGGGAAGGCTTTTAAAATTAAAAAGGATCGATCTTCTCATAGAGGCGGCTGCAAAGCTTAAGGCGAAAGGTTATGATTTTCATGTGACCATTATTGGAGATGGGGAAGAGGAAGGGAGATTAAAATCCCTGGCATATAAAAGGAATTTAGGAAAATGTATAGACTTCTATGGGTTCATGGAGCCTAAAAAAGTACGAAAGGAAATGGAAAAAGCCAATATATTTACAATGACAAGTAACTTTCTAGAAGGATGGGGTTCTGTCATTTATGAGGGACTCAATGGGGGGTGCGCCGTTGTGGCAAGCCACAGCTGCGGCTCTACGCCCTGGCTCATAAACCATGAAGAAAATGGGTTGATTTTTCAAAGCGGTAACAAAGAAGACTTGGCCTTACAGTTGGAAAAGCTTTTTCTTCACAAAGAGAAAATAAGTGAGTATGGAAGAAAAGGATATGCACAAATAGTAGATTTGTGGAATCCCAAGATAGCAGCGGCCCATGTGCTAAAGGCAGCCAAAGAATTACAAAGTTACCCAGAAAAAGGACTGAGAAACTGGGAACATGTGATTTCAGAGGGACCTTGCAGTGCGGCCCCTTTTTTAAAAAATAACTGGTTCTGCCCATAATAAGGAGGAGATTGAGAGGATGAGGAAAGTTATGTATTTATTAGAATACCCTATAGATCTGCCAGGAGGGGCCCAGATGTCCACCCAGTCTCTTTGTCAGGGGCTTAAAAAGGCTGGAGCAAAAATAGAGCCAGTAGTAATCTGCCCTTCTTTACTGGAAAAATCCAAGGAAGACTATCCTTATTCTGTCATTACTTATAAAGCCTATGAGAACAGAGAAAATAGGAAAATAGTAAGAATCCTAAATTTCATCCTGCGTATTTTTGCTTATGGAAAAAGGATAAGTCAGGAGAAGCCAGATATTGTCCACATCCAAATGCCAGAATCTGCCATTGCCTATGGCATTTTAAAAACTTTTGGACTTTTTCGTAAAACAAAATATGTATTTACAGATAGAGGACTATACTATGGTTATCGGAAACATTCCATAGCCCTTTTATGCCACAGCCTAAAATATGGGGATCAAATATTGTGCACGACCAAATTGAACAAAAAACTCTGGCTAGAAAATACAGACTTTTCAAATATTGCTTTGATCTCCAACACGATTAGCGATGACTTTGAAGAGTACAGGGAGGAAAAAAGGCGGGAAGTGAGGAAGAGGCAGGGATATGGAGAAAAAGATTTTGTCCTTGGATTTGCCGGCAGGGTTTGCCAAGAGAAAAACTGGCCCCTTGTACAAAAGATTTGCAAGATGTTGTCAGAGAGAAACATCCATTATAAGGTAGATCTTGTTATGGCTGTTTTTGAACAAGGAGATATGGAGGTGGTGAAGGAAGTAAGAAAAGGAATTGAGGAATGTATTGGAAAAGAAAACCTTTGTTACCGCCAAGATTTATCCCAATCAGAAATGGCAGATTATTATTATGGGGTAGACGTATTTTTAATGACTTCAAAATTTGAATCTTTTGGAAAGGCGGCAGTGGAAGCAATGAGCCGTAAATGTGCCTTGATTTCTACAAGGGCGGGAGGGCTTGTGGAAGTTATAGGAAGGGAAGAAAACTTATATGAGGAAAATAAAATTGAAAAATGTGGAGATTATATTGAAGAGTTAGAAAGGAATAGGGAAAAATTAAAGGAAGAGAAGGAGTTTTTCTATGAACGGTTTCAGAAAAATTATTCCCAAAAAAAATGTTTGGAGGAACATATACTTCTTTATGAAAAGTTACTTAGAAAAGAGTAAGGGTAATGGCAGAATTTCTAACCCCATACAAATGTAGATTAGATATTGACAAAATATATAAATTTAGATATTATAAAATAGATCTAAATAGTGACATTTTTGCCTGATATAATCCTATTCCATGGATTTTTTTTTGCCATCAAAGGTTCTTTTATGGGTATGAATGGTTAGATATTACTATTGTTATGATCTAGAACAAATGAAGAAAAGGAAGTGGCTCATATGAGATTCCGTTCTATCCGCACATCCCTAATGATAACGGTTATGCCGACGATCACGCTGGCCATGGTGCTCTTATCTTTTTTAGGCTATTTTGGCGCCAAACAGACAATAGAGAACAACGCTCAAAATGAAATGAAATTAGATTTATCCATTGCATCGAAAGCTATTGCAGCTTCCCTGTCTAATAACCGTCTAGTAGCAGAAACATTAGCCAGAGGGGTAGAGTCTGTCTACGCCAGGCCTGACGCTGAGAGTTTAGGAGATTGGAAAGAGGAAGCCTATCAAGATATTTTGACTTCTTTTATTGAGAGCAATCCAGAAACATTCGGAGGCGGTATTTGGTTCGAGCCTTATGCTCATCAAAAGGATCAACAATATTTTTCTCCCTATTGTATGCGGGAAAATGGAGTGGTTACATATATTGATAATTACTCTTTAGGAGATGGGGTCTATTACACGGATCAGGATTGGTATACCTCTGTTGTAAATACTACTTCTAGTTCTGTATGGTCTCCCCCTTATTATGATGATTTTGTTCAAATTTCAATGGTTACCTCCTCTGCTCCCATTTATGACCAAAAGGGCAGCTTTATTGGTGTTGCCACAACAGATATTGATTTGACACAGATGCAGGAAATGATCGCTAATCTCAATGTATATAATGGTGCTGGAAAAGCCTTTCTCATTGATGATTCAGGCACATATATTGCCATTGAAGACAGCGCAAAGCTTCTTACGGCCAATATTTTGGAGGAGGACAATGATTCCCTGGCCGCTTTAGGCTCTCAGATTCTCAGTCAAAAGGAAGGGACAGGTTTTTATACATTAGACGGTGCTAAGCAGCATGCGTGGTTTTCCCAAATACCAGAAAGCGGGTGGAATATTGTTGTTACAGTTCCAGAATCCTCCTTGTTTTTGTATGCCCAGCGATTAGGTATTTTTCTAGCAATACTTTGTATTGTTTTTACGGTAATCGTTGTCCTTCTACTGTTCTTTTACATGCAATCACTTCTCATTCGTCCTTTGCACCTCTTGGCGAATACTACTCAGGAGATTGCCGACGGAAATTTAACAGTTTCTATTCAAACCCAAACAAATAATGAGATTGGAATTGTTTCTACCTCTTTGGAGAAGCTTGTGGAACGGCTGCAGCAATATATTAATTATATTTCTGAGATCTCCTCAGTGCTAAAGGAAATGGCAGGAGGAAATTTTATGTTTACTCTTCATCAGGATTATAAGGGAGAGTTTGCCTCGGTGAAAGAAGGGCTGAACCATATGCAGCTTATGTTAGCGGATACTTTGCGTCTTATTGAAGAAAGTGCAGGACAGGTATCTAACAGTGCTGAGTATGTATCTCAAAGCGCTTATGATTTATCCCAGGGTTCATCGGAACAAACAAGCGCTGTAAATCAGCTGTCAGCCATTATTCGTGAAATTTCTAATAATTTTAAAAATAATGTTGAGAGCAGCGAAGAGGTTGTGCAATATTCCCAGGAATCAGAGGGACAAATTAAAGAATGTGCGGAATATATGGAAGAAATGGTTGAGGCTATGGAGAAAATCTCTAAGTCATCGGAGGAAATTGGAAAGGTCATCGCCACTATTGAGGACATCGCTTTCCAGACAAATATTCTTGCCCTAAACGCCTCGGTGGAAGCAGCCAGGGCTGGAACGACAGGCAAAGGCTTTGCGGTAGTTGCCGATGAAGTACGGGATTTGGCGGCTAAGTCTGATCAGGCTGTGAAGGCCACAAAGGCTTTAATAGAAAATTCCATTCATTCCGTACAGGAGGGCAACAGCATTGTAAGAAACGTGTCCCAGTCTTTGGACAAGACAGTAGAAAGCACTAAAAAAGTTTTGGAGGCAGTGAAGCTGATTGCAAAAGCCAGCCAAAAGAATGCCAAAACCATTGCTTACATGACAGAGAGTGTTGGCCAAATTTCTTCTGTTGTAGAGGCAAACTC
This sequence comes from uncultured bacterium, assembly GCA_947567075.1. Classification (GTDB taxonomy): domain Bacteria; phylum Bacillota; class Clostridia; order Lachnospirales; family Lachnospiraceae; genus MGBC165282. The sequence continues at coordinate 5,781 of CANOLZ010000011.1, read as the reverse complement.
TGCTGCCAGTGAGAAATCTGTTACCGCTAGTGAGGAGATGTCCAGCAGGGCAACTCTAATGAAAAAATTGTTGTCCAAGTTTAAATTGGATAAGGGGGCAGGTTATGGCCAAATTTAACCTTGCCAGTAGGTAAAGACAGTGGTTTAAGGGATACCCCGGTTTTATGAAAACGACAGGGAGGAAGAGTGATTGTCCTCCCTTTTGTTAAAAAGGCTCTAAATCTATTCTTCAGAAGATAGATAGAGCCTTTTTTATTTTTGCAAAAGAGATGTAGGGGATGGTTCGTTAAGGGATTAAAGGATTCTGACCATCTGTATTCCTAGGAAAATCATATCTTTAGAGTGAGGAGAAAGAGTATTTTTGCTCTTTACCTGAAATATAAAATTTATCATAGTCACGTATATGCTTTATAATATAGCAGTGATTTTAAACGAATTTGTTATATTGTTGAAAATTTGAGATATATGTAGTATATTATAAAAAAATAGACAAGATAAATTTTGGATATGAATTTTGCCATTAAGGGGTAGAGTAAATAAGGAAAGTTCAAACGATATTATAGTCAAGTAAGTTGGTTGTTAGAAAAACTTTTTGCAATTGGATGAGAAGTTATCAGCCGTTGGGGAGGGGTTTGGTCATTATAAAAGAATAGTCATTTTTTGATAGCTGGAAAATGAAATACATTGGAAAAGAAGGGGTAACGTTTCCAATTATTATTTCATGTGAGTCGTTATTTGAAACTTTATAAACCATTGCACAATTTGATAAATGAAAAGGGATTGTGTAAAAGCATAAGAAAGTATAGAGAGAGTTGAATTATGTTTATAAAAAATAAATTACATTTTGTTTCGATAGAAGGAAATTGGGACAAAAACATACATGATGAAAGGATTGCCTATGCAGCAAATATTTTAAAAAAGGATGAATCTTCTTTTGCCATTGCATCAGGAACTTGCGCACCAGCGTCATACTCCTCTTTTTTTCAGGGACGGCTTGGAAAATATACAAGGGAAACTCTGATGAATCAATATGGTATACAAGCAATGAGAATATTACCAGCCTACTTGTTTCCTTACAATTCCACATACACCATTATTGACGCATTTGCAAACGCTGCTCTCATAGGCTGGGTGAGCTGTGGTTTAAAGAAGAGGGAAGATGAGATAAAGGTATTGTTTGAACTAGGTACTTCTGCATTTCATGGGCAGCGAGTTGAGATTCTTAACCATCGTGCGTGTAAATATCTCCAGGAGTTTGGCGTTCATGTAGAACTAAAATGTAAAAATAAGCTTCCTTGGGAGGAGATGGAAAGAGGACACCAGGAGGAAGTGACAAGATTACAAGAGATGCAGGGAAGGGAAGGACTGATAACAACAGGGGAATGGTTGGATCATGGAAAAAGGAGAAGCTATGATGATATAAATCGTATGAAAGAAGACTTAGAGGAGGCTTTTAAAGAAGCTGGATGGTCTTTAAATAGTATTGATATTGGCTCTTTCTCTGATTTAGAAAGATTACTGTTCACCTTACTATGGAATGAACTTGCTGGCAAAAAAAGATTAGGGGAGAAGGAGTTTGATGGCATCTGCTCATACCTTACTTCTCATTTTGGGATGAATATACCAAAGGAAGCATTGATGAGCATGAAAAGAAGCATAAAGTAAGGGGGGAGAAGGAGTGGATAAATGTATTGGTTTGCTTTTAATCATTGGGATTATTGGTTCCATATTTGGTATATGATCGGCAGTTTAATACTTTTTGTATTATAGAATAGTCTTTTTCTAAAGTATATTCTTCCTATGTCTTCTTTTTTTGTTTTATTTTGAAGTAAAGTGAGATTTTAGGTTATAAGTTCCCTATTCTATTTATTTTTCTATTTTATTACGCAAGATTTTAAATGACTTTCAGATGAAATTTATATTCTATATTTACATCTTACATATAAATATGCTATCTTTTATATCAAACAAATCATATATGCAAAACTTATTACATAAGGACTTTATGCTTAACCGAAACTTCTAAATTTAGCAAGGAATGGAGGATTATGATGAAAATTTGCGATTTGAAGGTAAAAAAAGGTAAGTCTATGATATTGAAAATTCCAAACGCCAAGATCAATGTTTCGAAAGGAACAGCTATTTTTGGGGAAAATGGTGCAGGGAAAACAACATTAATGAAATGTATTCTTGGAATTGAACAGTATGGGGGAACAATTGAAAATTCATTAAGTAAAAATCAAATACAAGTATTGATGCAAAAAAAACAGTTATCCACCCTATGCAAAGACGAAAGACATTTTAAAGTTAATTTTGGATAAAAGGGATCTTTCTCCCCTTTCTTCTCTCTTTCGTATGTTTGAGTTTGAAAAAAACCTCAACAAAAAAATTGCTGTTTTAAGTGGTGGAGAGTTACAAAAATTAAGTCTTATTTTAGCATTTTCAAAGCCTCATAAATTATTGATGGTTGATGAAGTAACAACAGGACTTGATTATGCCACTCGATGGAAACTCTTGAAATATCTTAAAGACTATAGGAAAAATAATAGCATTGGACTCATCATGGTTTCCCATTATCCTGAAGAGATAAAATCTTTATGTGATAATGTCATTTATATGAAAAATGGAACTATAGTGAAACAGTATCCGGTAGAAGAATTTTTAAAAAGCCTTAAAGAGGATGGTGAAATGTATGCTTAACAGGCCTTTACAAATTATGATTATTGAGTTGCGAAATCTACAAAAAACAATATTAGGTCTTTTTTTCTCCTTTGTATTTCCTCTTGTCGCAATGTACTTTACAATGAATGCTTTGCCATTAGAACAAAGAAGTGCAGGGATTGCGTATTATTTTCCTATATCTTTAGCTTTAGGAATAGCTCCATTAGCGCTGTTAACCTTTCCAGCCAGTATTTCGAAGGAATATGAAGCAGGTGTGTTTTTGCGTTATAAATTATTTGATATATCCCTTGTTATGGTAATTGCATCAAAGGTTTTCCTTTATTTCTTTTTAATGATTTTTCAAATGCTGCTTATTTCCGCTTTTTCAGTGGGAGTATTTCATATGAGGTTTCCAAGTCTGGGAATTTCTAGTATATTTTTTCTTTTATATATCATTTCATCCATTCCTATGTTTCTTATAGGCAGTATAATTACCATTCTTACAAAAAATAATGTAATGGTTCAGTCCATTGGACTGACAATGATGTTTCTTTTTCTTATATTGTCTAATGCAATGATGCCTGTTGGAGATTTGCCCATATTCGTTGAAAAGTTTAAATTTATAATACCAACCAATGATATTATTCAGTATTATAGGTCCTATTGGAATGGGAGTGAAATAAATATTTTATTTTTTATTTTGAAATATTCCATTTACACCTTTTTATTATTCATTATAATAAAAATTTGTATTAGTAAGGCGGAGCTGTAAATGCTAAGAAAAGGAAGCTCCACAAATGGCTGCCAGCTTTTTAATATATGTTTAAAAGCCAGCAGCTTATTTGGAGGAGCTTTGCTGACTGTGTTTTACTATTATTTCTCCAATCCCAAAACATCATCCATTTCTGAAAGACGTTTTTTAGAGTCTTCCAGCTCCTTTTCATGAAGTTGGATGGAAGAAGTTAATTTTTCCCGTTCAGCCATGATAACATCGTATTCTCGTGAAAACCAATAGGCGCATTTATCACGTACTTTACAAATCATATCTTTTTCCGCATAGATTCTTAAAATACTAATTTTTTTGTCAGAAATACTTTTTAGGGTAAAGGAATATTTTTGAATTGCCTCCACTTTCTCATCATGTTTAGAAATAACAGGAATGGCGGGGATTTCCATTGCCTTTGAAGAGGAGTAGTCAGGATCCTGTTCTTCATTATACACTTTCATATCAAAGAAGTGCTTTGTGGAAGATCCAGTGGCCAAATCAATATATATTTTTTCACTTTCAGACTTTTCTATTTTTATTAAATAATCTTCCAGTTTCTTTTTTACATAAGTAAGCCGTTTATAGTCTTCATCCCCATCCTTGCTCCGGCTGTCATAGTGGGCATATGGAGGATCAAAGACGACCTTATGATGGGAACGGTTGTATAAGCGTTTAGCAAAATGACAGATAGTTCGTTCTCCTATTTCAGGCTGCTTTTTATTGGCATAAAATTTTATTTTCTCATAAAGATAAATATCATCCATTTCCAGATAATTATCTAATTCTTTAGGATACTGTCCACTTTTTTCCCATTCTAACGAAAGGAATTCCTTTGTAAAAGCGCTTAGGTAATAGTCAAAGAGGCGGCGGTATTTGTGGAAGTAAACTTGGATAAACATCCAATAACGGGCTAAAACAAAGGATTCCACTGCTTGAATTCCATTTTGGCTAATGGCTAGAACATGATTATTATTAATGAGAGCGACTCGAAGAGAGTCAATTAGTTTATCAAGATCGTACATTCCATACTCAACCCCACAGTAATGGCTATCTCGAAGAAGATAATCCATTTTATCACAATCTAATTGACCACTTATAATATCGTCAAAAAACCGGTATAAGGGGTCGTCAGAACTTTGATTCAGTATCATTAAAATATGGGGAACCATATGATAGGTTTGATTGGGCCAAAATTGTTCAATTGTACTGGATAGGCGCTCTTTAATAATACATCGGGTATAAGCTTCATGACCTCTGGCAGGCTGCCCGTTTAGAGGATCTTTTAAATCAGGATAAATATTATTTCCTTCGCCAATATGGGAATAGCATCCATGCCCTAGATCGTGGAGCAGCCCAGCCATACGAACCAGTGCTTTTTTCTCAAAAAATTCTTCTTTTGATAAGCTGCTTAAAGGGGCAAAGTTACGAAGATGATCCATAATTCTTCCTGCAATGTGCATGACTCCAATGCTGTGGCCAAAACGGGTATGTTCTGCACCGTGATAAATCAAATTTGTCATACTCAGTTGATGCACCCGGCGCAAACGTTGAAATTCCCGTGTTTCAATCAACTTTTTTTCCCAAGAGTATACATTAATTAAGCCGTGTATAGGATCCCGGAAAACATCAGTATCTTCATAGGATGGAATATTCACCTTTAACACCTACTTTCTTGAAATGTATGGATTTTGAAAGATGCTCAAATAGGAGTCTTTATTTTCTATAAAGCTATATATAAAATAATAAATAAACAAGGAGACAATACTTGTAGTATACCACAAATTTTTGCAGTTTTGTTCTTGTTTTTTACATTTTTTTCAATTTTTTAATGAAAAGAAACTTTATAAAAGCAAACTTCTAAAATCCTTTACAATATAAAAGAATAAAGATATAATTTTAAATCAATATGAAGAAATAGAGAAGATTTTAACTTAGTCTGGAGTGATAAAAAAATTGTCGACGATAGAGGAAAGAAAAAAACCAAACATAATATATAGTTTTATTCAATATTTTTACGGAAATTTTATAGTGGTTTTGTTGGGATTTATTTCCTTGCCATTAGTTACCAGAATGTTAGATACAGATGAATATGGCAGGACATCTATGTTTCAGTCTGCTGTGACCGTGATTTATATTTTTGCTATTTTAGGTATGGATCAGGCATATATTCGATACTTTTACAAGGAAAATATGGATAGGAGAAGCCTTCTTAGAAAATGTATGGTTCCTGCCTTGTCCATTGTTTTCGTTCTTTCTCTTATATATTTAGCTTTGGCAGAGCCAATAAATCTGTTTTTGTTTGAAAAGACAGGATCAGATATAAGCCTTCTTGTAGTCAGCTACACCCTTATATC
>CANOLZ010000010.1 GCA_947567075.1 uncultured bacterium | reverse complement strand
GGACAAGTATACTCGTATTCCTATTTATGAAGAAGATACCAATAATGTTGTAGGAATTGTCAATGTAAAGGATCTCCTTCTCATAGAACATGGGAACCGTTTTCGCATCCAAGACGTTATGCGCCCTGCCTATTATACGTATGAGTATAAACATACTTCTGAACTTTTAATTCTTATGAAAAACCAGTCTATTAATATGGCCATTGTTTTAGATGAGTATGGGGCCACCTCTGGTCTTATTACATTGGAAGATTTGCTGGAAGAAATTGTAGGTGAAATTCGAGATGAATATGATGAGGAAGAAGAAGAACTTTTGCAGGAAGTTGCTGTCAATGAGTATTCTGTGGAAGGTTCCATGAAACTAGACGATATTAATGATATATTAGACTTGCATTTAGATTCCAAAGATTATGATTCCATAGGAGGATTAATTATTGAATTAATTGATCGAATACCTGAAGTAGGAGAATCTGTAACAACCTCCAATGGAATTACTCTTGTTGTGGAAGCTAAAGATAAGAACCGCATTGACAGGGTACATATGTATCTTCCCCAAACGGTTCAAACTTCCTATGTCCTTTATGAGGGAAGGCCTACGGATCAAACCAAGCGAACGGATACAGAAATCCAGTGCTATGACTTTCTAGAACAGCTTCATATTCCATTCTTTCGGGTTGATCACGAGCCTATGGCTACCATTGAGGACAGCCACTCTATTGATGGCATCCTTGAGACAAAAATGTGTAAAAATTTATTTCTCTGTAATACTAAGAAAAATCAATTCTATCTTCTTTTAATGCCTGGGGATAAACGGTTTAAGACAAAAGATTTGTCCAGCCAGCTAAGCATCTCCAGACTTTCCTTTGCTGATGAAATCTATATGAAGGAATTTTTAAAACTGTCTTCTGGATCTGTGAGCATATTAGGACTTATGCATGATGAAGAAAATAAAGTTCGTCTATTAATTGATAAAGATGTTCTAAAGGAAGAATATATTGCCCTGCATCCTTGCAACAACACAACGAGTTTGAAAATTAAGACAAAGGACGTATTGGAAAAAGTACTTCCTGCCATGGATCATGAGGCTACCATTGTCACCTTATAAGTCTTAAAGTCATTTTTCTTAACAAGGCGCTCCCCCTAGTTCTCTTCTTCGTTTTCCTTTCTTCCCTAGGGGGAACATGGCCTTTTTATTTATTCATACCCCTCTTCATATAAGGTCATTAAAATCCCATCGGCAATCCCTCTTGCTATCTCATCCAGATTATTATCAAAGATTTCATTGTCCTCAGGATTATTGATAAATCCTACTTCTACAAGAACGCTTGGCATCTGGGTTCTCTTTAACACTACTAAATTTGGCCTCTCCTTTACTCCTATATTGCGAAATCCCACCTGCTCTAACTGAGCATTGATATTTCTTGCCATCTCTCCTTGTATGCCATAATCTGCAAAGACCAATGTCTCCACTCCCTTATATTGAGCTGGTGCCTCACTGGAATTGCGGTGAATAGATACAAAAAAATCTGCATTGGCTTCATTGGCGTCTTGGGCCTTTTTAAAGGGCATTTCATAAATATCTGTCACCCTTGTATACTCCACGTCCAATCCTGCGTTTTCCAACAATTCTCCAACTTTTAGCGCCAGCTGCAAAACATCGTCTTTTTCCATTCTCCCTTCGTAAACAGCTCCTGGATCGCTTCCCCCATGCCCTGGGTCAATATATACTTTTCTAGCCATTAAAATCTCCTCTATACATTACGTTCTTTCTTTTAATGTATGTGGAAATTTGAATTTTGTTGTTCCTCCTTTTCTTCTTATTCATCTCTATTCTGATAAAGAATGGATAAATTTCTCAAAATGCTTTCTTCCCTCCTCTGTACATTTATAGACACCTGCGTCTTCCAAAACCTTTTGGAAAACAAGTCCCATTTCTTCTTTTAAAATGTCTCCCGTATTTTCTTTGTCAAAGGAGTGATACTTTTCTTTTAATTTTTTCACCCAGTCTTTATGCTTCTCTAAAGAATCATAAGAGGTTATATCTTTTCCTTCTGCCAGGCATTGTTCTAACAGCTCCATCTCTTCTTTAAGTCTTGATGGGAGAATAGCTAAGCCCATAACCTCAATTAAGCCAATATTTTCTTTTTTAATATGATGATATTCCTCATGGGGATGATAATATCCAAGGGGATGTTCCTTTGTTGTAATATTATTGCGCAAGGCCAAATCCAGTTCAAACATCTCTCCCCTCTTCCTTGCAATGGGTGTAATGGTATTATGAGGCTCTTTATCTGTATATCCATATATAAATGCCTCTTCGTCTGTATAATTTCTCCATTTTGATAAAATAAAATCTCCCAGTTCTATAAGCCTCTCTGCCTCTCTGCATCTTGTGCGAATGACCGACAAAGGCCAATGGACAATTCCTACTTCCACATCTTCAAATCCTCCAATCTTGTATGTTTTCTCCATGGGCGCCTTTGCCATAGGAAATTCATAATTGCCTCCTTGGAAGTGATCATGGCTTAATATGGAGCCTCCAACAATAGGCAGATCTGCATTTGACCCTAAATAATAATGGGGAAATAAAGTAATAAAGTCAAAAAGCTTTTGAAATGTCTCTTTTTCAATTTTCATTGGAACATGCTCCCCGCAAAAGACAATACAATGTTCATTGTAGTAAACATAAGGGGAATACTGAAATCCCCAGTCACGGTTATTTATTTTCACAGGGATGACTCTGTGGTTTTGTCTTGCAGGATGGTTGATCCTCCCTGCATATCCAACATTTTCCATACAGAGGAGGCATTTGGGATATCCCTTTTGTTTTGCATTTTTTGCTGCTGCAATAGCTTTTGGATCCTTTTCTGGTTTTGACAAATTAATGGTCATATCCAGCTCCCCATAAGGGGTTTTTGTTTTCCACTTTATATCTTTTTTTATACGGTACCTGCGTATATAATCTGAATCCTGGCTCAGCTTATAGAAATAATCCGTTGCCTCCTTTGGTGAAGAGGCATATAATTCATAAAACTTTCGTATCACCTCTGAAGGCCTAGGCATAAGGCAGTTCATCATCTTTGTGTCCAACAAATCTCTGGACACAATGTCCTTTTCCTTCGCTATCCCTCTTTCATAAGCAATGTCTAACAAATGTTTTAGTGTATCTTCTAAATCTATTTCTCCCTCTTCTACCTGGACATCTTCATATTCGTCCTCCTTAAATATATCTAAGAGAAGATTTGTAGCGTAAATTCGTTCCCATTCATGGATCAAGCCCTTTTGCAATCCATAGGTGACTAATTTTTTTATATATTTATTCAGCATTTCTTTTACCTCCCTTCTAGTCCTTATTTGATCCTTTCCACAAAAGGTCCATCTCCAATGTTCACAGCATAAAAATCTGCCTTATACCCTATTTTTTCTTCATAAGCTTTTCCAACCTTCTGAATAAATTCCTCTACTGCTTCCTCTTTCACAATACTTACAGTACATCCTCCAAATCCTGCCCCTGTCATACGGGAACCAATGACTCCCTCTATCTTCCATGCTTCTTCCACAAGAGTGTCCAACTCCACACCTGTAACTTCATAATCCTCTCGAAGAGAACTATGAGATTCATTCATTAATTGTCCAAACAAAGGAATGTCCCCCTTTTTCAGGGCCTCCACAGCCTTTATTGTTCTCTCGTTCTCATAGACAGCATGCTTTGCCCTCTTTTTTCGTGTTTCATCATGAATTGCATCTTTATATGCTTCAAACTGTTCCTGCGTCAAATCACCTAGTGTTTGAATACCTACAACTTGACCTATTTCTTCCAGGGCCTTTTCGCACTCCTCTCTTCGTTCATTATATTTCGAGTCTAATAAGCCTCTCTTTTTGTTGGTGCATCCAATCACAAGCTTCGCCCCTTTTAATTTTAACGGAGCATATTCATAAGATAAATTGCTTGTATCAAGGAAAATTGCATGATCCTTTTTCCCCATAGCAATGGCAAACTGATCCATAATTCCACAGTTCACCCCATTAAAATTGTTTTCTGAGTACTGTCCTAGGAGTGCAATTTCTTTTAAGGATACCGGCAATCCAAACAAATCTTTTATGACAAATCCTGTAAGTACTTCTACAGAGGCAGAAGAAGAAAGTCCAGAACCATTTGGTATATTGCCAAACAGCAGCATATCTAGTCCCTTCTCCACCTCATAGCCTTTCTCCAAGAAAGCCCAGATAACTCCCTTTGGATAATTGATCCATCCTTCTTCTTTCTTTGGCTTTAAGTCATCTAGAGAAGACTCCATGACCCCTCTGTCTTGAAAATTCATGGAATAAAAGCAAAGTTTTCTGTCTTCTCTCTTTCTTGCCACTCCATAAGTTCCAATAGTCAAGGCGCATGGAAATACATGTCCTCCGTTATAATCTGTATGTTCCCCAATTAAATTCACTCGTCCAGGGGCAAAATAAATACGAATATCTCCCTTATCTCCAAATAATTGTTTAAATTTTTCCACTGCCTTCTCTTTCATCCTTATCGCTCCTTTTCTTTTTCTTTCAGTTTACTTTTCTTTTCCATAGAAAACAAGAAGGAAATGTTTGAAATCCATGGAAAAATGTTGCATAATAAAGGAAAGATGGAACAAAAGGGGGACGTATTTGTGCAGGAAACTTTTAAAAATAATTTTAAATCTAAAGAAAAGGAGCTTATGTCCTTATCCGTCTATAATGTAGGTTTTCAAAAATGTGAATCTCTCCATCAATGGGGCCCGGGAATGAGGGATCACTATTTAATCCATTATGTCCTATCTGGAAAAGGTTATTATCAAACAGAAGGAAGCGTTTTTCCTTTATATCCAGGAGATGTTTTTCTCGTTTATCCTTATGTGGAAGTTACTTATTATGCAGATAAAAAGGATCCATGGGAATATTATTGGGCTGGCTTTGCCGGCACTGACGCTGCAACTATATTAAACGCCACTGATTTCTCAAGAAAGTCTCCTGTCATTCGTTCCCATCCCCAAGGGGACATCATTCAAAAACATCTCTTCCATATTTATGAAGCCAGGGGAAATGCCTTTTCCCATAGAATCGAAATGACTGGACGTCTCTATACAGCTTTGGCATTGTTTGTAAAAAGTTCTGGAAAAAAAGAGGATACAAATCCATCCTATATAAGTTACGTAAAAAAGGGAGTCGACTATGTCTGCGCCAATTATTCTTATAATATTTCCATAGAAGATATTGCCCGCTATGTAGGTATTAGCAGAAGCCATTTGTTTCGGGTGTTCCGTCAATATACTGGTATGTCTCCCAAGGAATTCCTCTCCCAATATAGGATAAAACAAGCATGCCACCTATTAAAAGAATCCTCTTTGTCTATAGCTGCTGTCGCTAACTCGGTTGGTTTTGAAGACAGCTTATATTTCTCAAAAGCTTTTCATAAAAGAAAAGGCATCACTCCTTCTGAGTATGCCCATTCTTCTTCTCCCAACCAGCCTTAAGTGGGGATTGATAATTTTAGTTCATCTAACTGCTCCTTATCCACAAGGTTTGGAGCATCTGTCATAAGACAGGAAGCGTCCTTTACTTTTGGAAAAGCAATGACTTCCCGAATGCTTTCTGCCTTGACTAAAAGCATGACTAGGCGATCTAAGCCATAGGCAAGCCCTGCATGGGGAGGAACCCCATATTCAAAGGCATGAAGCAAAAATCCAAAACGTTCATAAGCCTCCTCTTTCTCAAATCCTAAAACCCGAAACATGGTCTCTTGTACTTCTCTTTGGAAAATACGTACGCTTCCCCCACCTAATTCTGTTCCATTCAATACAATATCATAAGCTTTTGCCCGAACTTTTTCTGGTTCTTTATCTAGCAAAGGCAGATCTTCTTCCATGGGCATTGTAAAAGGGTGGTGCATTGCCACAAATCGTTCCCCTTCCTCATTCCATTCCAAAAGTGGGAAGTGGGTCACCCAAAGAAAATGAAATGCATTCGTATCAATCAGTTCTAAATCTTTTGCCAGTTTTATGCGCAGATTTCCAAGAACATCCCAAACAATAGCATTTTTATCTGCTGCAAATAGCAAAAGATCCCCTTTCTTTGCTTCCATAGCATCTGCCAGACTTTTTAGCTCCTCCTCTTCCATAAATTTTCCAAAGGAACATTTATAAGTTCCATCTTCCAAAACAGCAAAATAAGCAAGTCCTTTTGCCCCAAATTCTTTGGCAAATTCCACAAGGGCATCTATTTTTTTCCGAGGCATGGAAGCCTGGCCTTTTACATTAATTCCCCTGACAGAACCGCCCTTCTCTAAAGGCGCAGTAAAAACACTGAATTTGCAACCCTCCACCACTTTGGAGACATCTACTAACTCCATTCCAAATCGAGTATCTGGCTTGTCTGAACCAAAGCGATCCATAGCCTCTCTCCATGTCATTCTCTGAATAGGCAGGGGAATATCCAATCCTATGGCATCTTTGCATACTTTTTGTAAAAGTCTTTCGTTAACGTCAATGACATCGTCCACATCAACAAAGGACAGCTCCATATCTACCTGGGTGAATTCTGGTTGTCTATCCGCCCTTAAATCTTCGTCTCGAAAGCACTTGGCAATTTGAAAATACCGATCATAGCCTGCACACATAAACAGCTGTTTATAAAGTTGGGGAGACTGAGGGAGACCATAGAATTTTCCTGGGTGTACCCTGCTTGGCACTAAATAATCCCTTGCGCCTTCTGGGGTGCTCTTTCCTAATAATGGAGTCTCCATTTCTAAAAATCCTTCCTCTGCCAAAAAATTCCGAATGGATGTTGTAATCTTACTTCTCATCATTAAATTTCTCTGTAAGTCTGGTCTCCTTAAATCTAAATACCGATATTTTAATCTTAATTCATCTTTTGTCTTACTTTTTTCCTCAATGGGAAAGGGAGGTGTCTTAGACTCTGATAAAATGCGAAGCTCCTTAGCCCTTATTTCAATATCCCCTGTTTCTAAATCTTTGTTAACTGCTCCAGCCCTTTTTTCCACTCTTCCTACAACCCCAATAACAAATTCGCTTCGAAGCTGTTCTGCCTTTGAAAACCCTTCTTTTCCAATATCCTTTTCCTCGAAAATGATTTGTAAAATTCCTGTTCGGTCTCTTAAATCCACAAAAATAATGCTTCCCTTATTTCTGCTTTTTTGTACCCAGCCCATCACTGTCACTGTCTGCCCTACATGACCATTGTTCACTTCTGTACATCTGTGGCTTCTCTTTAGGCCCCGCATTTCTTCTGCCATTTCTTTGCTGCTCCTTTCCATTATCCATTCCTCATTATTTATTGAAAAATTCTTTAAACTCTTCGTATCCTTCTTTCATGAGCTGCTCTTTCTGGAATTTTTTATTTTTATTCATCTGTGCCACAAGGACATCAGCCCCTTCTTCTCTTTCTTTCCCTGCCATTTTCATCACTTGGCACATTGTTTCTCTGTCCATTCCCTTTTCCAGAAGATATACTTTTTTCCTGGCTTTTACAGGTACTTTAAATCCCCTATCCTGCAAAATCGTAATAATTCTCTCAAATCCAATGGAAAAACCGCAGGCGCTTACATCTTTTCCAGTAAATTTTCCAATCATTTTATCGTAGCGTCCTCCCCCTGCAACGGAACTATTCAGTTCTTCCATTTCTATCTCAAATATAGAACCTGTGTAATAAGACATTCCCCTAACAAGGGTAGGATCAAACACCATTTGAAAAGGAGTCCTTTTTACTTTCTCCACACTATCCATAATACAGTCTAAAGATTCATAAACCTCTTCTTCTAAATATTCTCCCAGCTTTTCTTTTAGATAGGCAAGTCCCTTTTTCTCCACAGTAAGGCTCTTTATGAGATCCATGTATGTCTCCACAGCAGTTTCTAAAAATCCTGCCTCTCTCCATTCCCTGGCTACTGCGTCTAAACCTATTTTGTCCAATTTGTCTAAAATAATAAAGGCAAGATCCAGCTTCTCTTCAGGAAAACCACTGTAAGCGGCCATGGCCTTCAATATTCTCCGATCATTGAGACGAACCTTAAAATTTTGAAATCCCAGCTTTCCTAATAATGTAGTTGTTGCCAAAATAAGCTCTATTTCAGCAAGGGAGGAATCCTCCCCTAAAATATCAATATCACATTGGGTAAACTGACGAAACCGCCCTTTTTGAGGCCTGTCCGCTCTCCATACACTTCCTATTTGAAGGGCTTTAAAAGGCATAGGAAGGTCATTTTTGTGTTGCGCATAATATCTGGAAAGGGGAAGGGTTAAATCATAGCGAAGACCGCTGTCTACCAGCTCTTTTTCATCTTCTGCAGTCCCCACGTTCAGCTTATCTCCTCTTTTTAATATTTTAAATATAAGTTTTTCATTTTCTCCTCCCTGTCTACTTGTCAAATTCTCTATATGTTCCACACAGGGTGTTTCTATGGAAGAAAACCCAAATGTCCCATAGGTTTCTTTTATTAAGCGGATCACATATTCCCGCATTTGCATCTCAGCAGGAAGAATATCTTTCATCCCTGTCATTGGCTTTTTGCTTAAGGCCATTGTTTTTCTCCTTTCCTTTGCATGATTCCCAGTCTCTTCTTTCTCTTAATATTCACAGCTTTTCAATCAAAGTATATTTATTGACCTTTCTTGTCTTCGTCAATAAGCTTTGTAATACCTTCTTGCATCACTTGGGTAATAGTCTTGTTTGAGGATTGGGCATATTGTTTGACTTTTGCATAATCCTCTGGCTTCATTCTCACACTTACTACTTTTTCTTTTGTTACTTTTGCCTTTGGACGACCTGCTTTTGACATATTCCTAACCATGCCTTTCCTTTGCCTGAAAACAGTAAGTCCCAGGCATCCTATTTACAAAGTAAACAAATGACTTATGAGGCATTTCTTCTTCCCACACCTGACCTGCTAATCAAAATTTTAGTGGGAAACTTTCCAAATGTTTCTCTCATTTATTCCTAAGTTATTATTATATTTTTGTATGACAAAAAAGTCAAGAGCCAATCAACGATATCTTAATGTTTGTATAGGATAAAAGCAATTCCTCTTTTCCGTTTTTATTTTTTCTATCTTTCCATGTATTGCCCTATGTCTCCTTTTACTCTTTTTATAGAAAATACTCTCTCCTTACATCTATGCAGTCTAGTAAAACAAAACATTATATTTTAATGAAATACCTTGTCCTATTCATTTCTTGCTGTAAGCAGAGCAGTATCTGTCCTATATCCCTTAGAGAATATGTTTGGTCAAATTCCTTCCTTGCAAAGGTTTACTGCCCGTTTTTTGAGTCTCAAAAGCTTACGCTAAATTTGAAAAAAATCGAATCTCATTGACACTGAAGAATACTTATGCTAATTTATAGTCAAATATAAGACTATCAAATATTTTAAAAGGAGAACCTTTATGGAAAGGGAAGAAATAAGAAGATATGTCAATGAATACTGCAAGCTAAGGGATATCCAATTTGCCGCCTATGAATTATATGCAAGGAAACATGGTTTGACAGCAAAGGAATTATTTGTGTTAGATATCATTTGGTTTGCACCTGAAGGCTGTCTGCAATCAGATATTTGTGAACGTTTATCTGCTACAAAACAGACTATTAGCGCCATTATCAAAAAATTTCTAAAACTTGGCTATTTGACTTTAAGGGAAGGGGAAAAAGACCGAAGAAATAAGGTCATCCACTTGACTGACATAGGTATCAAATACACAGAACCAATTATTCCCCCTGCTGCAAAAGCAGAGATTGACGCTATGTCAGAACTATCTGAGACTGACATAAGAGAGCTTGTGCGGCTTACTACCCTATTTTCAAATGAAATGCAGAGCAGATTTGATAAAATAAAGGAGGGGAGCTTATGATTATTAACACTGGCGCAAGAACTGACACTGTTCAGTATTATACTGACTGGCTTTTAAACAGATTTCATGAGGGCTATGTTTTAACCCGTAATCCCCTGTTTCCCAACAAGGTAAACCGCTATCAACTGACGCCAGATAAGGTGGATTGCGTTGTGTTCTGCTCTAAGAACTATAAACCGATTTTACCAAGGCTCCAGGAAATCACGGACAAATTCCATACCTATTTCCATTACACGATTACCGCCTACAAAAAAGATACAGAACCAGGCGCTCCATCTATTGATGAGAGTATGGAAACTCTTATAAAACTGTCAAAGCAGGTTGGCAAAAAACGTATTGCTTGGAGATATGATCCCATACTCTTAACCGAAAAGTACACAGTTGAAATGCATTTACAAACCTTTTCATATATGGCAAATATACTTGCTCCCTACATTGACCGCTGCATTTTCAGCTTTGTTGAGATGTATAAAAAGCTAAAGACAACTATGCCTGAGCTCATCCCTCTTACTAAGGAGGATAAGAGAATACTTGCCAAAGGACTTGGAACCATTGCAAAGAAGCAGAATATTTCTATTCAAACTTGTGGAACAAATGGAAGTTTTACCTCTTATGGCATCCATTCATCAGGATGTATAACACTTGATATTCTTGGACAGGCAAATGGCATAACATTCAAGAATCTGAAACACAAAGGAATGAGGCAGGGCTGCCATTGCATCGAAAGTCGTGATATTGGCGCCTACGATACTTGTATGAACAGTTGTAAATATTGTTATGCAAACAAAAACCCACATAAGGCATTTGAAAACAATAAGCTCCATAATCCTCTGTCTCCCCTGCTCATTGGACAGCTGAACGTTACAGATACTGTCACCCAGAAGACTATCGATGTCCTCCTTGATGGCAAGGGCATCCGTCTTGATGTCTACGTCCAAGATGATCAAGGCACTGTTTACAATGTAGAAATGCAGCGGGGAAGGAAAAAGGAGCTTCCCAGAAGATCAAGATTTTACCAAAGTAACATTGACTCAGACCAAATTTCTGCTGGAGAGAGCTACAAAGATCTGAAGAAAACTTTCATTATCTTCATCTGCACCTTTGATCCCTTTTCTGTCAGACAGCACATTTACACCTTTGAAAACCGATGCAGGGAGAACCCCTCTCTTACATTGGGAGATGGCACCACTAAGATTTTCCTGAATACTAAAGGAGTCATGGATGATGTGGATATGGAAATGCTGGAGTTCCTCTCCTATGTGGAAAATACTACCGATGCTTTCGCAGCGCAGTCTAGCAGCTTACTTATAAAAGAGATCCATAAAAGAGTAACCGAAATAAAACAAAAAAAACTGGAAGTTGAGTATATGACTTTGTTACAGCGGGACAGAGAAAATATTAAATTAAGGCGTGAGGAAGGCAACAAACAGATGGCTTCTTTAATCAAAATACTCCTATCAGAAAACCGCCTTGATGATTTGAACCATGTTTTGGAAGATACAAATTATAGAAATAAACTCTTTGAAGAATATGGCATTTTATAACAGTAGGCATTTTATTAACGGGAGAAAATAAAGCACATACTCCTTTCCTCTTTCTGCTTACTAGAAAGAGGAAACTATGTCTCTTGTTTCCCCCTCCTCTCCTAGCTATGTGTTGTTTATGTTTTGAATCGTCTTTTCTTTAAATGAAATACCTGCTTTACACATTCCACTAAAAGGCTGAAATCCTTCTTGATAGATGACAAAAAGGAGGGCATCCATTATTTCTGAAACGTTCCTTAATCACCTGTGGATTAGCACTAGTTTTTCCTATCCTTAAATCCCATCTATAGGTAGCAATGTTCGTCCAAGTTTTGAATTTTAATCACGAAACAATACACGCTTTCTTTCTATCATTTCCTCAATTCTCTCAATATATTGGGCAACATCTTTTACATTCTCACACCGTTCAATTTTTCCATCTGGATAAACCCGTTTTGAGATGCTTCCTGCCCCAAAAGCTGCTATGCTCTGCACTTCTTCCATTGTCACAATGTTATACAGACCATATTTCCCTGGCTTTGCATAACCAACATTTTCAAAATTTCCTGCTATATTTTTTTGCCGGTATAAATAATAGGGCAAAAGTCCCATCTGCCTTGCCCCTTCATAAGGAATATCCATCATCTCCTCATTATTTCGTAGAAGCTGTTCTGGATGCTCCTCCATCCACTGCCCTAATTTGGAAGCTCTCTTTACTGCTAAAGAATGGACTGTTAAACTATCAGGATCCATTTTTTTCACTTCTTCTATCGTCTTCCTTACCTCTCTTGTTCCTTCTCCTGGAAGACCTAAAATCAAATCCATGTTTATATTAGAAAAACCCAGCTCTCTTGCTAGGAAAAAGGCTTCTTTTACTTGCTCCTTACTGTGGGTTCTTCCAATTAACTTTAAAGTGCTCTCCTCCATTGTCTGGGGATTAATGGATATTCTCTCCATGCCATATTCCCTAAGGGTCTTAAGTTTCTCCCTTGTCATTGTGTCAGGACGTCCTGCCTCTACAGTAAATTCTAAGGCTTCCTTTATACGAAAATGCTTCTCAACCATGGATAGCAAACAAGAAAGCTCCTCTGGCTCAAGAGATGTAGGCGTTCCTCCCCCTATATAAATGGTATCCAGCTTTTTTTCTTTAAAAATGCTCCATGTACCCTTTATTTCCTTTTCTAAAGCCTCCAGATAGTCTTTCACCCTTTCCTTCCATTGATGAATAGGATAGGAGGGAAAAGAACAGTATAGACATGTTGTAGGACAAAAAGGAATTCCTATGTATAGGCTGTATCCATCCAATCTATGAAACTGACTTACCATTTGTCTCTCCCTCTTAGCAATTTCAAGGGAAAGTTCTAATTTTTTATTGGAGAGCAAATAATTTTCTTTTAAATATTCTCTTACCTCCCTCTCCTCCTTCCCAGCCTCCAAAAGCTTCATAGTAAGCTTCACTGGACGGATGCCTGTCAATGTTCCCCAAGGAAGGTTTTTTTTCGTTTCCTGAGATAATAACTCATATAGCTCTCTTTTCAACTTATTTTTCGTCCCTATCCTGTCTTCCCTATTTACCTTAATCTCTCTTTTTTGATTTTTCATTGTAAAAGAAATGGAGGCCTCCTTGTACTTTATATCTATAAAAGGAAGTTCCCCCTCTTTTTTTACTTGGACTTCCTCTAAGGGATAAAAAGCTTTTACAAGAGAATGAACGTCATATTCATATTGTTCTTGATTCATTGTAATTAAAAGCATTGCCCTCTCCTTTTTATACAAAAGGATTATAGGCTTTTTCATGGGCCACAGTAGTGACATCTCCATGGCCTGGATATATTTGTACGTTATCAGGGAGTACAAAAATCCTTTCTTTAATAGAACGGACGAGAGTTCCCATATTTCCTGTAGGTAAATCTGTTCTTCCTACTGAGTCTTGAAAAAGAGTATCGCCGCTTACAAGAATCCCTTCCTCCTCTATATAATAGCATACTCCTCCTTTTGTGTGTCCTGGCGTATAGAGAGTTTTGATTTTCATCCCTGCTATTTCCAATATCTCCTCATCTTTTAGGAAAAAATCCACCTGAATTTTTACTGGCCTTCCCATCTGGCTGGAACAGTTTAGCTCTGGTCTCTCACAAATTTCTTTTTCTTCCTTTGAGGCGTACACTTTAGCTCCTGATAATGCCCTTAGTTTTTCTACACCAGAAATATGATCAAAATGGCCGTGGGTGAGTAAAATCCCTTTTACAATAAGTCCTTCTCCTTTCAGCCTTTCATATACCCTTTCTCCTTGATCTCCCGGATCAAAGACAAGCGCCTCTTTATTTCCTTCCACAAAGGCATAAAAGCAGTTTGTCTCCACTGGTCCAAGAACCATTCTGTTTACTTTAACCATTCTTCTTCCATCCTTTCGTTATCCAATAGATCTTGTTATATCAATAACACTTTCTACTGTACGCAGACGATCCATCACCTTTTTTAGTTCATCCTTATTCTTCACTTCGAAGGATAAGGAAATCGTCGCATTTCCCTGTTTGCTTGTTCTAGAATTGACTGTAAGAATATCCACATTTTTCTCTGTAAGTACTTTAGAAACATCGGCCAAAAGTCCATTTCGATTATCCGCAAAAATGCTGATCTCTGCTAAATATTTTTCTTTTCCTGCCAGCTCTTCCTTTGTCTCCCATTCTGCATCAATGAGCCTGACCCGGTCAAATTCACTCATATGGATAATATTTACACAGTCCGTCCGATGAATGGAAATCCCTCTTCCCCTTGTGACAAAACCTACAATCTCATCTCCAGGTAATGGACTGCAACATTTTGAAAACCGCACTGCCACATCGTGAATGCCCCTTACTACAATTCCACTTCCTTGAAGTCCTTGGGTTTTTGCCTTTGTATGTTCACTTACTTCCTTTAAGACGTCCTCATCGGACATTACCTGCTTTCTGTCTTTTCCATACAAATCAGCCATCTTATTAATAATCTGGCCTTCCTTTAACCCTCCATGACCTATGGCTGCTAACACAGAATCCCAGTCTCTAAATCCATATTTTTTCATGACTGCTTCCATATATTCTGGTTTCATTAAGTCTGTCATATTCACAGCCTTTGTTTTACAGTAGGAAGCAAGCATTTCTTTTCCCTTTAAAATATTGTCTTCTTTTAATTGGTTTTTAAACCATTGGTTGATTTTATTTCTAGCCTGTGTGCTCTTTACTATATTCAGCCAATCTCTGCTAGGTCCTTTGGAATTTTGAGATGTTAAAATCTCAATGCGGTCTCCGTTTTTCACTACATAGTCAATCGTTACGAGCCTTCCGTTTACTCTTGCTCCAATCATCTTATTTCCTACTGCACTATGAATACTGTAAGCAAAATCAATGGTTGTGGAACCTTTTGGTAAACTTTTTACATCTCCTGTTGGAGTAAAACAATACACATCATCAGAGAATAAATCCAGATCACTTTTTAAAATATGCATGAACTCCCTGTTGTCTGACATATCCCTCTGCCATTCTAATATTTGCTTTAACCAATTTAATTTTTCTTCTTCCTGAAGGGTGACCTTTTTTCCATCTGAAGCTTCCTTATACTTCCAGTGAGCGGCAATGCCATATTCTGCTGTCTTATGCATTTCATAGGTACGGATTTGAATTTCAAAAGGCTGCCCTGTAGGGCCGATTAACGTTGTATGCAGGGATTGATACATATTTTTCTTTGGCATAGCAATATAGTCTTTAAACCGTCCTGGTATTGGCTTATACATTTCGTGGATAACCCCAAGGGCCCCATAGCAATCCCGCACACTGTCCACAATGATGCGGATGGCAAACAAATCATATATTTGGTCAATGGTTTTATCCTGGTTGACCATTTTTTTATATATACTAAAAAAATGTTTTACCCTTCCATCAATTTTTGCTTTGATTCCTGCATTCTTAATGTGTACACTGACCTCGTCCACAATGCTCTGAACGTACTTTTCCCTCTCTCCTTTACGGATTGCAATTTTATCAACCAGATCATAATATACGTCTGGCTTTAAATATTTTAATGATAAATCATCTAATTCTATTTTAATTTTGGATATCCCTAGTCTTTGAGCAATGGGTGCATAAATATCCATTGTCTCCCTTGCTTTCTCCATCTGCTTTTCTTTCGCCATATGTTTTAAAGTACGCATATTATGGAGCCTGTCTGCCAATTTTATCATAATGACCCGGATGTCTTTTGCCATAGCTAAAAACATTTTTCTTAAGTTTTCAGCTTGAAGTTCCACTTTATCTCCCTCATAGGTGAGCTGGCTCAATTTTGTCACCCCATCTACTAAATGGGCCACATCACTGCCAAATACATCTGCAATCTCCTGATCTGTCATAATAGTATCTTCCACAACATCATGAAGAAGCCCTGCTACAATTGTTTCTTTATCCAGTTCTAAGTCTGCCAAAATAAGGGCAACACAAAGAGGGTGAATAATATAAGGCTCTCCTGATTTTCTTACCTGCTCTTTGTGGGCGTCACTGGCAATCTTGTATGCCTTTTCAATTAATGTTATGTCCCCAGAAGGATGATATTTTTTTATGCGGCAAATTAAATCCTCATATAATTCATGAGGACTTAAAAACTCTGCCACTGAAATAACCCTTCCTTTTTCCATTGTTAATTCTACTTTTGATTTCTGAATTTCTTCTTCCATACTTCTCACCAACCATCTTGCCCTTTTATCATGACCTTTTCCCAGTATACGCCAATATATACGTATATTTTTATATTATAATTTTTTTTCTATAAAAATGCAAGAAATTTGCCTACTCTTCCTTTAATATATTGCATATATATTCTATGCTCCATATATATACAGAGTGTTTTTATAAATCCTAGGCATTCTTCAAAAATAGGGAGAGTCAAAATGTACGGAATAACTTATATTTATAGACTGAAAAGAAATGCTTGAACCCTTGGCAGTTGTATAAACTTAAAATCTCTACAGATGCTGATTTACCACTTTCTGGGAATCATCCCACTTTGGCCAATTGGAAATATCTGTCCAGATTTTCTATACTTCTTCTGTATTCTTTTCTGTCATTAAGCTAACCATTGCTTCAAATCACTTCTTTTTTTCGTTGAGATATATCATACAGTTTTTCTGTCGAACTTAAGAAGTTTTCTTCGTAACTAACTGTTTTTATGGCAAAACTACCCATTTATTTTTAAATCACTTTTATAAAGAACATCCATCTCTCCTGTTTTTTCAACGTTCTCCAAAGTTTTCAACAGATTTCCTCTCCTCTTTTTTTCCTATGAAATCCTGTATTATCCTTGAAATTATCAATGTTTCATGTATAATAGAAGGAAACGGCTAAAATGCCCGTTAATCTAAAAAATACGAGGGATTCATATGATCAGTGCAAACAATGTAACATTAAGAATAGGAAAAAAAGCCTTATTCGACGACGTCAATATTAAATTCACAGAAGGAAACTGCTATGGCCTCATTGGAGCTAATGGGGCAGGTAAGTCTACCTTTTTAAAAATATTATCCGGCCAGCTGGACACAACAAAGGGAGATATTGCTATGACTCCAGGCCAGAGACTTTCCTTTTTAGAACAGGATCATTTCAAATATGATGATTTTCCCGTCTTAGACACAGTCATCATGGGTAATCAGAAGCTTTATGATATTATGAAGGAAAAAGAGGCCATTTATGCCAAAGAAGACTTTACAGACCAGGATGGCATTCGAGCCAGCGAGCTGGAAGGGGAATTTGCAGAAATGGATGGATGGGAAGCGGAATCCAATGCAGCTATGCTTTTAAATGGACTAGGCATTGACACTTCCCTTCACTCCTCTTATATGAAAGATTTAAATGGAAATGAAAAAGTGAAGGTACTTTTGGCAAAAGCTCTTTTTGGAGACCCAGATATTCTTCTTTTGGACGAGCCTACGAACCATTTAGATTTAGACGCTATTGCCTGGCTGGAAGAGTTTTTAATTAATTTTGAAAACACAGTCATTGTTGTTTCCCATGATCGGTACTTTTTAAATAAAATATGTACTCATATTGCAGACATTGATTATGGAAAAATTCAGTTATATGCAGGGAATTATGATTTCTGGTATGAGTCCAGTCAGCTTTTAATAAAACAAATGAAAGAAGCCAATAAGAAAAAAGAAGAAAAGATAAAAGAACTTCAAGAATTTATCTCCCGATTCAGCGCCAATGCTTCCAAATCCAGGCAGGCTACTTCCCGTAAAAAGGCTCTGGAGAAAATTGAATTAGATGAAATTAAACCTTCCAGCAGGAAATATCCTTACATCGACTTTCGTCCAGAACGGGAAATTGGAAATGAAGTTCTAACCGTGGAAGGCATCTCTAAAACGATTGACGGTCAAAAAGTTCTGGACAATCTCTCTTTCATTGTAGGGCATGACGATAAAATTGCCTTTGTAGGAGGAAACGAACTGGCAAAAACAACCCTTTTTAAAATTTTAATGGGGGAATTAGAGCCAGATGAAGGCTCCTTTAAATGGGGAGTCACTACCTCGCAAGCTTATTTTCCAAAGGATAACTCCCAGGAATTTAATAAAGACTTGACGATTACAGAATGGCTCACTGGCTATTCTCCTGTCAAGGACGTTACTTATGTGCGGGGATTTCTTGGACGTATGTTATTTCCTGGAGAAGATGGGGTAAAAAACATAAAGGTTTTATCTGGAGGAGAAAAGGTACGCTGTCTTTTATCCAAAATGATGATTTCTGCTTCCAATGTACTCCTTTTAGATGAGCCTACCAATCATTTGGACATGGAATCCATTACCGCCTTAAATAACGGACTCATAAAATTTTCCGGTGTTCTTCTTTTTGCATCCCATGACCACCAATTTGTCCAGACAACTGCAAACCGCATTATGGAAATTCTTCCAGATGGCTCTCTCGTTGATAAAATTACGACCTATGATGAATATTTGGAAAATGATGAAACAGCTAGAAAACGTTTTATATATACTGCTTCTTTAGAGGAGGATGAAAATGAATGAATGGCGTTGATCTTCATGTGCACTCTCTATGCTCTGACGGCACCTATACCCCGGCTCATCTTGTGAAATATGCTTTGGAAAAACAGTTAAAAGCCTTTGCCCTAACGGATCACGACACAGTGGACGGAGTACAGGAAGCCCTTGATGCTGCTATGGGAACTGGGCTTATGGTAGTGCCTGGGGTGGAACTGTCTACAGAGTATGAGGGAAAAGATATCCATATATTAGGCCTGTTTATCCAAATAGACAGCCAGCCATTTTTAGAACATTTAAATACTTTTAAAAATTCACGAATCCATCGGAACGAAAAAATGTGCCAGAAACTCCAGGATGCTGGAATCCCCATTACAGTGGAAGCTCTCAAAGAGCTTTGTCCCAATGCAACCATTACCCGCTCCCACTATGCCGCCTTTTTGTTAGAGCATGGGTTTGTCTCCAGCAGAAAAGAAGCCTTTGAACGCTATATCGGGGAAGACTGCCCCTATTTTGTCCCTAGGGAAAAAGTCACTCCCTTTCAAGCTATTGATCTCATAAAAAAAGCTGGAGGAATTCCTATATTGGCCCATCCACCCCTCTATCATATGGGCAAAGAGGGATTGGAATCATTAGTAAAAACTTTGGCAAAAAGGGGATTAATGGGGCTAGAAGCTATCTATTCTACCTATACAGGTGCCCAGACAAAAGAAATGAAAGAACTGGCAAAAAAATATAACCTGGCCATAAGCGGCGGATCGGATTTTCACGGTGACAACAAGCCTGGCCTAGATTTAAAAACAGGCTATGGAAGTCTCTTTGTTCCTGAATCTATTTTGGAACAATTACAATCTTTGCTCTCATGAATGGAGAATTGAAAATGAATAGGAAAATATTATTCAGTGATTTAGACGGTACATTATTGAATGCAAAAAAAGAAATTACTCCTGCTTCCAAGGCAGCTATTGAAGAAATGATTTCCAAAGGGCATAAATTTATGATGGCCACAGGCCGTCCTATCCAAAGCGCCTTAAAGCTGGCAGAAACCTTTGGCTTTATCCAGCCTGGATTTTACATCTCCAGCTATAATGGAGCCCTTATTTATGACTGCTATGAGAAAAAAACCATTCAAAAACTTTCCATTCCTTTTGAACACGTGCGCTACCTTTTTGATAAGGCTCATTCTTTCCATCTCCACTGTCACACTTATTCCAGAACCCATATCCTATCTGAAAGGGATACAGAAGAACTGGAATTATATAAAAATCATATTCAAATGCCCGCCCTCGTTGTACCTGACGTTCTAGATGCTTTAGAAGAAGAGCCTATTAAAATGATTGTTATGAACTTAAAAGACCAAAGGAAGCTTGTAGACTTCCAAAAGTATATGACTGACTGGGCAGATAAGAAAATGAATAGTGTTTTTTCCCAGCCTATTTTATTGGAATATGGTTCCTACTTAGCCTCCAAAGGTAATTCTTTAAAATTTATGTGCCAATACTTTCAAATTCCCATTGAAAATTCTGTTGCTGTAGGGGACGAGCAAAATGATATTTCTATGTTGCAAGCTGCTGGCATTGGCGTTGTAATGAAAAATGGGACAGACGTGGCAAAACAGTATGCTGATTATATTACAACAAAGGATCATAATCAGGACGGCATTCAGGAAGTAATCGAGAAATTTATATTATAAAAAATAGGTATACAGCTCCTTTGGATTTTCAATAATGGCGTCCGCCTTATTTTCTTCCAGCTCTTTCCTGTTTCGAAATCCCCAAAGCACTCCTACCGTATACATGCCTGCTGATTTTCCTGTTTTCATATCTGTGTCTGTATCCCCCACATAGAGACAGTCTTTTGGATCTATCCCCCATTTTTCAGCTATTGCCAACGCCCCCTCTGGGCTTGGCTTTTTAGGCAATCCATCCTTTTGCCCTTGTACCCAGTCAAAATATCCTTTCCCAAAAAACTTCTCAATGACCTCTACTGTTCTTTTGTGGGGTTTATTAGATAACACGGCCATTTTCATCCCAGCCTCTTTTAGTTTTTTAAGAAGCTCTGGGATTCCTTCATAGGGAGCTACCTGGTAGAAGCAGTCTGTCTGAAAAAATTCACAATATTTTTCATATACCTTATCCAAGTTCTCAAGCTCTTCATCTCCCCTCTCCCTTAACATACGGCGCACTAATTCCTTAGCCCCGTCTCCAGCAAAATAACAATATTTTTTCCTAGGAATAGGCTCATATCCATATTCCTTTAAGGCTTTGTTTCCACAAAGCTCAATGGATTTGATTGTATCCAGTAAAGTCCCGTCTAGATCAAAAATAACTTCTTTCATCTTTTTTCCTTTCCTTTACAGCAATGATTTCATAACTTCATAAACTCCTTTTTTTTCATAAGAGCCACATATATATTTTGCAGCCTTTTTCACCTCTTCTCTCCCTGTCTCCACAGCATAACTTTCCTTTGCCATTTTCATCATTCCTAAATCATTTCCATTATCCCCAAAAGCCATTGTCTCTTCAGGAAGAATGCCAAAAAACTTTTGTATTTTTTCCATGGCTTTCCCCTTATCCACAGACAGATCCATAAAATCTACCCAATCTTCTCCAGCCATGCATACTTTCAGCTTGTCCTTCCACTTAGGGATAAGTCGTCCTTCTCCTATATCCCGAATACTAGGTCGATGGAAAACTGCCACCTTATTAATAGATAAAGGTTCTTTTAGCACATCTTCTACTAAGGTCATCTTATTTCGATATCCATGACGAATAAGATCCAAAAATTGTTTATTTTTGGATTCTATATAGCAGCCATTTGGCGTGGATACAACAAGATCATACCCTTCTCCTAAAGTTCTAAGCTCTTCAATCACTTCCCTGGCCATCTTTGGATCCATAAGGGTGACATCCATCTTTTGACCTCTGCACACAACATGGGAGCCATTTTCCGCTATAAAAATCATATCATTGGCAATGGGTTCAAACATTCTGCGAATGCTATCATACTGGCGTCCACTGGCCACAGCAAATATCATTCCTCTTTCCTTTAATTGTTTTACTACATCAAAAAGCTCTGGGTACACTTCTGGAGATCCATCCTTTACTAAGGTACCATCTACATCAGTCACAATGAATCGAATCATTTATCTCTTCCTCTTCTCCTAATATTTTTTTCATTTCTCTTTTAATCCTTCCAATAGGAAGTCCTGCCACATTATAAAAGTCTCCGTGAATTTTTTCAATATATTGGGCAAAGATTCCTTGTATTCCATAGGCCCCTGCCTTGTCCATAGGCTCCCCTGTGAGGATATATTCCTCAATTTCTTTTATGGACATAGGGTATACAAATACTTCTGTCTTTTCATGAAAGGTCACTTCTCTTTTCTCTTTTCCCCTCTGGTAGATCAACGTCACTCCTGTATACACCTCATGGCTTCCATCTTGTAGAAGGAGGAGCATTTCCTTTGCTTCCCCCTCTGTCTTTGGTTTACCCATTATTTTGTTTTCCTTTGCAACAATAGTATCTGCCCCTAAAATCAATATACTTTGTGGATTTTCTTCCTTCTTTGCTTTTTGGAAGATCTCTTCTGCTTTTTGTCTTGCTAATTCCTCCCCTACTTCAAAAGGTATTGTTTTTGTTATCACTTCTTCACAATGACTTGGCCATATATAAGGATACATTCCTATCTGATTTAAAATTTCCTTTCTTCTTGGTGAAGAAGAGGCCAAAATAAACTTGTATTTTTTATTCATCTACTCTCTCCTCTGGAATAAATCTTCGTGTTTTTATAACATCATTTTCACTCTTTCCCCCTTCTATAGCCTCCTCACAAAATAATTCCTGGGAATTTACTAATGTTTTTCCCCTTTTGTCAATCTTTTCATAACTTCCGTCTGTCTGCAAAATATGGGCTTTTACATTATCCTTAAGCTGAAGCTGCAAAATATGCCAAAGTCTTTTTTGCAATTCTTCCTGTTCTACAGGAAACAAAATCTCTACCCTTCTCTCTAAGTTTCTAGGCATCCAGTCAGCGCTGGAACAGTAAAATTCTTCTTTTCCTCCATTATAAAAATAAAAAATTCTGCTGTGCTCTAAAAAGTTCCCCACAATAGAAGTCACTTGTATGTTCTCACTTACACGGGGAATGCCCACTCGTAAGCAACAGATTCCTCGAATAATCAGCTGAATGTTTACTCCTTTTGAGGACGCCTCATACAAAGCCGCAATAATGTCCTGATCGCACAAAGAATTCATTTTAGCAATGATATGGGCCTTTTTTCCCTCCCCTGCATTGTCTCTCTCTCTACGAATTAAATTTAAAAATTTTTCTTTCAGCCACAAAGGCGCTAAAGATAATTTATTCCAGGATAAAGGCTCCGAATAGCCAGAAAGCATGTTAAAGACTGCTGTGGCGTCCTCCCCAATAGCCTCTGAACACGTAAAGAGCCCAATGTCTGTATAAAGCTTTGCCGTAGCATCGTTATAATTTCCTGTTCCTAAGTGGACATACCTGCGAATTCCGTCTTCTTCCCTGCGCACGACTAAAGTAATTTTACTATGGGTTTTTAATCCTACCAGTCCATAAATAACATGGCAGCCTGCCTTCTCCAATTTTTTTGCCCAGACAATATTATTTTCTTCATCAAACCTAGCCTTTAATTCCACTAAGACAGAAACTTGTTTTCCATTTTCTGCAGCCTGGGCTAAAGAGGCTATGATGGGAGAGTTTCCGCTGACTCTGTATAATGTCTGCTTAATAGCCAGTACATCCTTATCCTTTGCCGCTGCTTTTACAAAGTCTACAACAGGAGTAAAAGATTCATAAGGATGATTCAGCAAAATATCCTCCCTGCGAATTCTCTCAAAAATATCCTTATCTTCCTGAAAATCTTTTACTGGCTGGGGAAGAAATGGGGGTGTCTTTAAATGGTCAAACCCTTCCATCCCATACATCTTCATAAGAAATGTCAAATCTAAGGGACCATGAATATTAAAAATATCCTGCTCTTTAATATTCAGCTCTTTACGAATAAGCTTCAAAAGCCGCTTATCCATTCCCTCCTCCACTTCCAGTCGAATGGCCTCTCCCCACTGTCTCTTCTTCAACTGTCTTTCAATTTCTTTTAGCAAATCTTCTGTCTCATCTTCTTCAATAGTGAAGTCTGCATCTCTCATAATTCGAAAAGGATGGGCACATATAATATGATAATTTAAAAATAGTTTCTCAATATTCCTTTCAATAATCTCTTCCAGCAAAATAATATTCAAGATTCCCTTTTTATTTGAAGGAATTGTAATCATTCTTGGAAGTACCGCTGGCACCTGTACTGTGGCGAAATCGATCTCCTCCCCATCACCTCCTTTTTTTGAAACTAAAGCCCCAATATTCAAGGTTTTGTTGCGTATAAGAGGAAAAGGTCTGCTGGAATCTACAGCCATAGGAGTAAGAACAGGGTAGACATTGTCCTCAAAATAGGAATCCACATATTTTTTCTGCTCCTTATTTAGCTGCTCATGGGAACTAATAAGATGAAGCCCCTTTTCCTTTAGAAGGGGAACAAGAGAACGGTTGTAGATAGAATATTGCTGGTATACAAGTTCGTGAGTCTCTTTATTCACCTGTCTTAGCTGCTCCTCTGGGGTCAAACCGGCAATATCCTTTCTCCCAATTTTTGCATTTACAAGATCCTTTAAGGAGGCAACTCGGATCATAAAAAATTCGTCTAAATTAGAAGCTGTTATACTTAAAAATTTTAACCGTTCAAACAATGGAATGTTCTTATCCCTTGCTTCACTTAACACCCGATAGTTAAAAAGGAGCCAGCTAAGCTCTCTGTTTTTATAATACACAGGATTTTTAAAGTTCATCTCTTCCTTCATCTTCTATCCTTTCTACATTTATGGAAGATCCATAAATTCTTTTTTGCTTAATGACTGGTTTTAAGCTAAAAACTTCCTCAAAAAAATTCACCTTTTCCTGAAACAAACCTTTTTCCAACGTAAAGTCCATCTCAGAGTCCAAAGATAATACTAACTGCTTTTCTTTCACCGTGGCCTTTAATTTTTTAAACTTCTGCTTATGTCCCCTGTCCAGCCCATTGGCCACCCGCAAAATAGCCGCAAGCTTTGCAATAACAATATAATCACTTTCATCCATCATAGAACCTATGGAAAGCTCACTAAAAGAAAGGAAAGACTGAACATTATATTTCACTACATTGGCAATAATTTCCCTTTCTTTTTGGGAAAGTCCAATAATCTCCGTAGACATAATAATATTGTAAGAACATACCTCCACATCTGTAAAACTAATGTATTTTCCGCAATCATGCAAAAGAGAGGCGATTTGTAAGAGGAGTCTTTCCCTTTTTCCCAGTCCATGAACTTTTTTCATACTGTCAAAAATAGAAAGAGCCGTTGTCTCCAGGGCAGTTCCTGTGCTCTTACTTCCCATATAACGTTTACTTATATTTTTTGCACAGGCAATAATATCATTTTCAAAGTTGTGAGGCACCTTAAATATTTTATTTTTTTCTGCATAATCATAAGCCATTCCATCACTTAAGGTCACTCCAGGAGCCCATAAGGTTTCTGCATCCATTACTTCAATCATCCGTTTATAGCAAATAGCTGAGGGCACAAGCAAAGAAGAGTTTTCTTCAGGAATTCCCATGTCTTTAGCCACTTGTTCCGGAGACTTCTCCCTTAAAATATTTAAAAATTTCATATACTGCTCACTTGTAATCGTGTCAAGGGAAAATCCTTCGCTGAGCTTACCCATAATATAGGATATATAATCATCAATCACAATGATATTTTTTATGTTACAATCTTTTAGATAGAGCTTTTTAAACATATGAAGCTCATGATCCACTAATTCCTCTATGAGACATTCGTAATGGCTGGATTTGGGTTGAAGATTTCTAAGCATTTCCCGGATCCGCAATATACCAATACGCATGTTCTGGGTGGCAAACAATTTATCCTTGTCAAAAAGGGAGACTTGAATGCTCCCTCCCCCTACATCCACAATCGCTGTTCCCTTTTCGATAAAATGGGTAAAGGCCTCTCCCTTAGATGCTACAGACTTATATATTAAATATCTTTGTTCCGCATTGCTTAATACTCCTAGTAAAAGTCCTGTCTTTATTTTTATTTGCTCCTGTATAATTAATGTATTTTCCGCCTCTCGAATGGCGCTTGTCCCATACGCTCTGTAATTATCTGTGCGATAGGTTTTCATTATCTCTGTAAAACGTCCTAACACTTCACAAAGCTCGTCCATTTTCTCAAAACTTAGCTTTCCCCACTGATAAATATCGGAACCTAACTCAATTCTATGTCTTACATAATCGATTTCTTTCATCCCTTTTTTGGAAATCTCAAAAATTTTCATTCCTATTTCATAAGAGCCCACATCAATGGCTGCAAATGTTTTTATCATCCAAAGTCTCTCCTCCCCTTTTGTTTTCCTAGCAAATAATCGATCAATTGCTGGGCGCTCCTTCCGGATCGTCCCCCATGAGTCAGTTCCCATTTATTTGCTTCCAAAAGCAGCTGTTTCTCTTGCATATCTAAGCCTCTTCTCTTCCCTAATACTTTGACTATTTGTTCAAATTCCTTTTTATCTGGAGCTCCAAAAAAGATCGTAATGCCAAATCGAGATGCCAAAGATAATTTTTCCTGGACCGTATCTGAAGTGTGGAGATCATCCCTTCTATCTTCCTTATCCGTAAACTTTTCTCTAATAAAATGTCTGCGGTTTGACGTTGCATAAATTAAAATATTATCTGGCTTGTTTTCCAAACCTCCTTCAATTACTGCCTTTAAATATTTATACTCTGTCTCAAAATCCTCAAAAGATAAGTCGTCCATAAAGAGAATGAATTTATAATTTCTGTGTTTTACTTGTTCAATGACTTCATGGAGATAGGTTAATTGGTGTTTATATAGTTCAATCATACGAAGGCCCCTGTCATAATAGGCATTGAGTATGCCTTTCATACTGCTGGACTTTCCAGTTCCTGCATCCCCAAAAAGGAGACAATTATTGGCCCTTCTCCCTTCTATAAAAGCTTCTGTATTTTCTATAAGCTTTTTTTTCCCAATATCATACCCTACTAAATCTTCTAGGCGTACAGGTGCAATGGTTGTAATGGGCAAAAGCTCCACCTTTCCTTCCTTTTTTTCCACCCGAAATCCCTTGTGAAGTCCCAGTTTCCCCACTCCAAAATCTTTATAAAACTTCACCATAATACTCATAAATCTTTTTGAATTTTTTGCACTTGCCAACTTGATGCTAAGCTGGCAAATACGCTCCCTAATCTTTTGATGAAAGACTTTGCTATCACTTAGGGCTCTTCGATAATTGACAATCATTCGACAGCAGTCTGTATGAAATTCTTTATCCAGTTTTTTTATATCCCAGTGGAAAAATTCCCGAAAAATTCCATAGTCTCGAAAGGCAATTTCATTTATGCTCCCTTTTACCTTTCCTGATAGCTCA
Organism: uncultured bacterium; assembly: GCA_947567075.1. Classification (GTDB taxonomy): domain Bacteria; phylum Bacillota; class Clostridia; order Lachnospirales; family Lachnospiraceae; genus MGBC165282. The sequence goes on along the minus strand of CANOLZ010000010.1, from coordinate 7,603 downwards.
TTTGCCACGCTAAAAACGGTCTCCTCATTGACAAGAAGAAAGGTAAGGTAAGTATGCCATAGATTTCCTTCAAACCCATACTTTGCAGATAAGTCCAGAATCTTATGAATCACATCAAAATATAGAGCTTTTCTTCCCTCCTTCACCTCTTCTTGGTTCATTAGCCGTTCCATTCCTTTTAATATTTCATCATGTTCTATATTTTTGTATAAAATAAGTTCTGTCGTTCCCATCTTCCTTTATCCCTTCTAGTAATTACCTAAAATTCTCATGTTTGCTGCCTCTTCCCTAAGTCCCCTTAAGGCATTCTTTACTGCCCCATCCCCTAAGTTTCCATCAAAATCAATAAAAAAACGATACTCCCATGTTCTGTCTAAGAGGGGACGGCTCTCAATACGATTCATATTTAAATGGTTATAAATAAAATGGGAAAGCATATGATATAAGGAGCCGCTTTTATGAGGAACTTCAAAACAAATGCTCATTTTTTTTGCATCTTTACAAAATATTTTTTGGTTGGTGACAATGATAAAACGGGTAGAATTAGTTGTACTATTGTTCACTCCTCTTTCCAAAACCTCAAGTCCATAAACTTCTCCTGCCTTGGCGCTGGCTATGGCTGCCTGGCTTCTATCCCCGTCTTCCATCACCTTCTTTGCCGCAAAAGCATTGTTTTCCATTCCTACTTGGCGTATGGAACTATGTCCATACAAAAACTTGGAACTTTGCATCAAAGACTGGGGATGGGAATAGATTGTCTGAATATCTTCTAATTTTGTTCCAGGAAGAACTAAAAGGCAGTGCTCAATAGGTATGATCTGCTCTCCCACTATATAATTTTCAAATTCTACAAGCATATCATATATTTCATGGACAATACCTGCCTGTGAATTTTCAATGGGCAGAATGGCAAAATCAGCCCTTCCCTCCTCAATAACTTCCATAGCTTCTCGAAACTTATCGACATGAAAACTATTGATTCCCTCTCCAAAATACTTATCCATAGCCTCTTGGGAATAAGCTCCTTCTGTACCGGGAAATACAATCCTTGCCCCTTTCACCTCTAAATGATCCACTTCCATAAAAGGCTGTTTTCCAAAAACCCCTTTTTCTGTCAATATTTGATATTGAAGCTTCCGACTCATGGACATTATTTGCTCAAAAAGCTCCCCTATACCAAAACGGTTAAAATCGTTATGAACCATTTCCTTTACTCCATTTAACTTTTTCATCTCTCTCTCTTTATCCAATACCTTTTTTCCATTTGCTATTTTATATTCTGCCACCTGACGGCTTATTTTCATTCTTTCTTCATATAATCTCACAATTTCCCTGTCAATTTTATCAATTTCATCTCTGAATTCCAATAAATCCATTTTCTATCCTATACCTTTCTCAATTTTTACAACATAAATATCTCTTTTTTTCATTTTATAACAAACCGTTCCTATCTGCAATTCCTTTATGAAAGAGAATTTTTCTATTTTTTATTGCAGTTCTCAGCTTAAAGATTTATAATTATAATCATGTAAAAATAGGAAGGAGTATGAGCCATGGGAAAAAAAGCAACAGTGATTACATCCATTTTAGCTGTACTATTTATTGCATTTTGTATTTATAATTTTTTCTTCGCTGGGAAAATCAAGGCAAATGATCCATCTACCATAGGAAACACGGCTGGCAATTTACATAACAGCGGCTATTTTTGCGAGGATGATGGTGTCGTCTATTTTAGTAATCCTTATGACAACGGCTGTCTCTATTCCATGAACCCAGATGGAACCCAAATGAAAAAACTTGTACATGCCAGTGTAAAATACATTAATGCAGCAGGGGATCACCTCTACTTTTGTCAGGAAAATGCCAATTCTAACAATATGCTTTCCTTTTTATCCCAAAATATGGCTGGGGTATACCGCACTACAAAAGAAGGACGCAATGCCTACTGTTTTTCTAAAGACTTAACCCAGATTATCAGCCTTTCAGGAAATTATTTACTCTATCAACGCTTTAAGGGCAACGAAGGAATGAGTTTATTTAAATCGGATTTAAGGGGAAAAAATAACGAGATGGTCGTGGATTATGAGATAAATCCTGCATGCATCCAAAATGGCATTGTTTATTTTAGCAATACCCCAGATAATCAAGGGTTATATGCCTTCCATGTGGATAACAACACAGTCAGCAGTGTAGCGGAAGGAAATATATGGTTTCCCATTATCCAAGGGGGATATATTTATTACATGAATGCCGATGACAATTACCGTCTATACCGCATGGAGCTTTCCGGGCATTCCACAGAAAAACTTACTGATGACCGAGTGGACAATTTCAATGTGGGACAAAATTATATTTATTATCAAAAAAACGATCCATCTGAACCAGCTATGAAACGAATGGATTTGGACGGTTTAAATCCTGAGATTGTTATGAATGGAAACTTTTCTAATATTAATTTAACCTCTACCTTTGCCTACTTTCATGCATTTAACTCTAGAACAGAGCTTTACCGCACTCCAGTTAACGGTACTATCAATGTTACCTCCTTTACAGCAGCTATGGAAGCTGCCCGTCAAGAACAGGCAAAATCCGAGCGTTGAAAAAATTGTTTACCCACGCCAAAGAAAGGACTTTGGCGTGGGCATTTTTAACTATACAAATAACTCCATTATCCCAATCACTACAAGAAACACCGAAGAAAGAGGGGAGAGAAAACGGACTAAAGAATACTTTATAAGCCTCTTTCCCATTCTATTTCCAAAATATAAACTGATATAAGAAAAAAAAGCAGAAAAAAATCCTACTAACAAAGAAGAAATTCCTACAATTCCTGCACTAAATGCTGGCGGAATGCAGTTTACAGCTAAAAGCAATCCAAGAAAAAAAACTTCCTTACCTTCCATGTTCATAAATTTTTCTTCCATATTTTCTTTGGATTCCTTGGAAAAAAAATCTTTTCCAAAGCAAAACACACCAAAGGAAATCATGAAAACAGCGCCGATAATATTCACATATGCCATGAAACGCCCTGTCACCATCCTTGCCCCATAGGTGGACGCCAGGGCACAGATTCCCGTTGTGAGACTAATCAAAGCATTGGAACGAATTGTAATTTTCTGACCTCTGACACCAAGACTCATCCCAATTAAAGCATTATCTAAATTAACGGCGATGCCAATCATAAATGCAAGAAATATTGACATAAAATCACCTCTCTATAATCTATTCATAGAATAGAGAGAGGTGCTATATTTCCTACTTCTTTCCTTTTCGTTCCATAAACATTTCCTCTATTGTCTTTCCACTTAAAGGGTGACAAAAGTACGGAGCGATTTCCTTCATAGGAGCTAATACAAAGTCTCTGTTTGCCATGTCTATGTGGGGGATAGTCAGCTCTTTTGTTCGTATTACTTCATTCCCATAAAATAAAATGTCTAAGTCCAATGTTCTTGGGCCCCATCTTACTTTTCTCTCCCTCCCTTCTTCCTCCTCTATTTTATGAAGGCAGTCAAGAAGTTCCCAAGGAGTCATCAATGTTTTCATTTCTAAAACTCCATTTAAAAAGGAAGGTTGATCTGTTTTCCCATAAGGCTCTGTATGAAGAAAATTTGATATCTTTTCCACCTTACAGTCCTCCCTTTCCTTAATTTTTCCAATCCCTCTGTTTAAATAAGATTCTTTATCCCCTAAATTGGAGCCAAAGGCAATAAATGCTCTGTTCCATCCCCGCAGTATTTCCACTGACACTGTTTCCAATGGAAGTCCAATAGGAGCCCATGGTTTTTTTATTTCCAACTGAATTTTTTCCAATCTATCTGTATGGATAAGCAAATGTCTTGCCAGTTTCTCTGCTGCTGTCTCTATTAGTTTATATGTGTTCCTTCTCAAAAATCTATCTATTTCTGCACAAATATCTCCATAGTGAATGGATTTGGATAATTCATCTGTCTGTCCCGCCTGCCTTATGTTTGTGTACAAAATAGCAGATACGAGGAACTTCTGACCAAGCTTTGTCTCTTCCTGGAACACTCCATGATTCCCATATACTTCTAAATTTTTAATTTTTATTTGATCCATGGCAAAGGTTCATCCCTTCTTTATTTTTTGTAAAGAATCCCTTCTGTCATCTGAATGACTCTTTTATTTTGTAAAATGTCATGGACTCTTACAAAAGTACATCTCTTCATAACAGCGATTACTGTAGTAGCTAATGTTCCTTCCAACCTTTCTTCCACAGGTAAATCAAGGGTATTTCCAATGACAGATTTTCTGGAAGTTCCTAACAGCAAAGGATATCCAAAGTTATGGAGAACTTCCAGGGAACGAATAGCTTCTAAATTCATCTCGTAGGTTTTCCCAAATCCAATTCCTGGATCTAAAATAATCTTTTCCTCCTCAATGCCTGCCTCCTCTGCAAGACGAATTGTCTCGCCTAAGTCTTTTACCATGTCTCTCATCAATTTTTGACTGCCTATTTCCTTCCGATTGTGTGCAAGGCAACAGGCAGTCTTATTTTCTGCAATTACACGAGCCATATTTTCATCATACTTCAGCCCCCAAATGTCATTGATTAAGTCAGCTCCTGCTTCAATCCCTGCCTTAGCCACCTTACTTTTGTATGTGTCCAAAGAAATGGGTATATCCCATCTTTTCTTCACTTCTAAAATAACTGGCACAACTCTTTTTATTTCCTCTTCCTCGGATATTTGTTCATGCCCAGGCCTTGTTGACTCTCCTCCAATATCCAATATGTCTGCCCCTTCTTCCAACATTTTATCTGCATGGCGTAATGCGGCATCTATGGTATTATATTTCCCTCCATCCGAAAAGGAGTCTGGAGTAACATTTAAAATTCCCATAATATATGTTTTATTATACGTGTCAAAAACCTTTGAACCTATTTTCATCATGATAAATACCTCTCCTTTTTTGTCCTTTTAATATAATAAAAATGTATTTTTTTTTTCTTTCTCCCAGTTGCATTCCTTTTTTGCCAGACAGAAGGGACAATTCCTTGACAGTTTATCTGCCCTGTACAAAAATCCCTTTAAATTCTCTTCCTTTTCTACTTCTATAAGACGGTGGGATGCAATCCCTTCTGTCATCAGCCCTATCTCCTCTTTAGAATAACCACAGTCTTTTAAAATTTCTTTAGCTAATCTGGCGCTTTCTATTTCATGAGGTGTCCTATCTTTGTATTGTCTTAGCCGTCCAATATCATGGAGGAGAGCTGCCCCATAGACAACATCCTTTGGATACTCTTTCTCCTTATGGGCTTCATATACTAAAATATAAGCAATTCTGGCTACATCTAATAAATGTTCTACTCCATGTCTGCAAAATGTTCTTTCCCTTTCCCACTCTAAAAGCTCCTTTTCCACTTTTTGGAATTTGGGATGGCTCCAAATTCTCTCTATTCTATCTTCCTTCACCCTTCATTCCTTCTCAGCATTAAAAAAAACCGTTTCTGTAACTGGTCATTATTTACAAATTCTCCTCTTGTCACAAAAGTTGCTGTTTTGCTTCCTGGCTTTTTAATTCCCCGCATTGTCATACACATATGCTCTGCCTCAATAAAAACAGCCACTCCCTTTGGATGCAAATGCTCTGTAAGGGCATCTGCAATCTGGGCTGTCATCCTTTCTTGAACTTGCAGTCTCTTTGCATATGTATCAACGGTTCTAGCTAGCTTACTTAGTCCCACTGCCTTGCCGTCAGGTATGTAGGCTACATGAGCCTTTCCAAAAAAGGGCATCATATGGTGCTCGCACATAGAATGAAAACAAATATCTTTTTCTACGATTAATTCATTATTGGGAAGGTGAAAGGTCTTTTTCAAATGCTCTTTTGGATCTTCCATTGTTCCCCCAAAAATCTCCTCGTACATTCTGGCTATTCTTGACGGAGTTTCCAAAAGCCCTTCTCTGTCCAGCTTCTCTCCAAGCCCTTCTAAAAGAAGCCTAACCCCTTCTTCTACCTTTTGCCTATTTACCATTTGGAACGCTCCTTTTCTTTTTTACAATTTCTTTTATTTTTCCTAGAAAGGACAAAGAACCAAAGGCAATAATAACCGAATGTTTATCTCCTAACAAGTATGCCATTTCCACCGCCTCCTCCAAACTATCCGCTGCACTGACTCTTTGGTGATACTTTCCCACACAGCTTGCCAATTCCAATGCCTCTATTGTCCGGTTTCTCTCTGGTGTGGATACTGTAATAATGTCACTGGCAAACTCTTCTGTCATGCGGATAATGCCATGAACGTCTTTGTCTTTTAATATTCCCATTATATAAATTATTTTTTTATTTGTAAAATAAAATTCAATGGATTCTGCCAATTTTTTCGCCCCATCCAAATTATGGGCTCCATCTATTATAAAGAGAGGAGAGGTTGAGAGCACGGAAAACCTACCCTGCCATTTTGTTTTCCAAAGTCCTTTTTGTATTTCCTTTCGACTTACTGGAAAACCTACCCTTTCAAGAAGTCTTAATGCTTCAATAGCTAATACTGCGTTTTCTAATTGATATGTCCCTGCCAAACTTATTTCAAAAATTTCCTCCTCTTTATAAGAAAAAACTTGTTTTTCTAAAGTTGTCTCTATTCTTTTTGCATCTTTTATATCAGCTACTGTAAAAGGGCAGCCCAAAGAATCTGCTTCTTTTTTTAAGACATTCATCACTTCTTCTCGTTGTCTCGTTGTAACTGCCAGACAGCCTTTTTTCAAAATGCCTGCCTTTTCTTTACTAATCTGCTCTAAGTCTTCCCCAAGAATATTCATGTGATCCATGCTTATAGAAGTAAAGACAGTCAGCATAGGGGATTCTATAACATTGGTTGCATCCATTTTTCCTCCCAATCCTGTTTCTAATAAAACAATATCACAGCTTTTCTCTGCAAAGTAGCAAAAAGCCGCACCTGTCTCCATCTCAAAAACCGTTGGGTGGGAAAATCCTTCCAATACCATTTCCTCTGCCTTTGTCCGTATCTCTGTCATATGCTTGGCAAAATTTTTTTTAGAAATAGGTTGATTTCCTACCTGGATTGTTTCCAGTTTCCGAAATACAGAAGGAGAAAAATACCTCCCTGTACAATATCCCCCTTCCTTTAAAACTGTGGAAATCATAGCCAATACAGAACCCTTTCCATTTGTTCCAGCAATATGGACAACGGAGAGAGATTTTTGGGGATTTCCAAGACGTCTTAAGAGCTCCTTCATTGTCTCAAGGCCAAACACACTGCCAAGACTCTGTTTTTCTTCAATATATTTTACCGTTTCCTCATATGTCATCTCCTAGTTCCATGCCTTTCTGTAATTTTCTCGCCTTTGACAGTATAGCACAAATTTTTGTATATTTCATTTTTATTTGGAAAAACTATGGTTATGAAAAAAATGATTCTCAACTTTTTAAAATGTGGAGCTTTTGGATGGTGTCTTGAAATTTTATTTACCTCTTTTGACTCTTTTCGAAAAAGAGAATTAAAACTAATAGGGAACACCAGCATTTGGATGTTCCCTATTTATGGTTTAGCCTCTTTAATTCAGCCTTTAAGCAAAATGATCAAGGACAAAAGTATATGGATTCGAGGTTCCTTTTATATGAT
>CANOLZ010000009.1 GCA_947567075.1 uncultured bacterium | reverse complement strand
GTCTGGTATAAAAGGTTCAAGTGTGCTGTAATCTCTTGGCTGTTCGCTCCAAAAAGGAATACAGGAGAAAGTTTCAAGCTTGACCTTTGACAAGCTCTTTAGAACGTTGTCTAAAAATTTATTCCCTATGAAAATCTCAACGTCCCTCACTTCAAAATAGTATGTATCTTTGAAATATTCGTTCCAAGTATCTATTAGTAGGGTGTGTTTGGTGAGGAGCTTTCAGTACAAAATGCAAGGATTTTTTCAGGTGTACCTGCGAAAAATGGCCATTGACGGCTATATTATTCAGTTAGACTATTTTGCAGTCAAAGAATAGAGGGTATTGGAAAAGATATGGCAGTTACAAAGTTATACCCTATCAAAACTACGCTGAATAAGGTGATTGATCATATCTTCAATCCCCATAAGACAAACAAAAAAGATTTTGATCTTCTCCTATAGATCCTCGTATAAAACGGCAGATATAGAATTTGATTTCACCCTCTCAAAGGAAAGGGACAACTTCGAACGCCATTTTATATAGTTCTTTGCGCCGGGACAGGAACACTTTACTTGCTGTAAGGTGCTAGAGGAAGTCATAACGGAGTGGATTGAGGGGACATACTGTGTGAAGCCGAAAATGTTAAAGTAGGAAAAGGTAGGTATTTCCGCACTGATAGATAGAACAGGAAAAGAGGGCAGAAATTTCACGCCCAAAATTGAGTAGTTCGCACCCATGCGATTAGTAATAAACTGTAAATGACGATATAATAAAAGATAATAGACTTGAATTTTATATTTCTTATATTATGAGGATTGCAGTTTGTGATGATGACCGGGCAATCAGGGAAGAACTTTTCTTGATGATGCAAAAGCATATGCCAGAAGTAGATATAATGGAGTATCAGTCGGGAGAAGAATTGATAAATGCCAAAGGAAATTTTGACATTTATTTTCTTGATATTGAAATGGGTAAAGTGTCCGGCATAGATATAGCAAGGCATATCAGAGTACAGGAAGAAGGCGGCAAGTAAAGGAGTATTATCATTTTTGTAACTGGGTATCGGGAATACATGGAAGCGGCATTTGATGTAAATGCATTCCATTATTTAATAAAGCCCATTAATGCAGAAAAGTTTGCAGAAGTTTTCAGCCGGGCATGGAAAGAAGTGGAAACTTCCCTCGAACAGACAAAAAAACATATCATAGTAAAAAGTTCTGGAACACAGCAGAAATTATTGTTGAAAGATATTTACTACATAGAAAGCGGTAACAAAAAAGTGATTTTCCATACAATCAACGGATCGCTGGAAGTTTACGGGAAAATGGAAGAATTGGAAAAGGAGTTAGAAAATATTTTTTATCGCTGCCACAGGTGCTATCTTGTAAATATGGAAAAAATCTCTGCGTACAGTGGGGATAACCTGCTCCTTGCAAGGAAGAAATATTCAGATTTTATCAAAACTTATATGCGGTATGTAAAAAATGGAAGGATTGTTCATGTTTGATAGGTTGCTAGTATATTAAGTGGTATTTATATGCAGAGCTTTTTAAAAGAGAAGTATGGGAAAAGGGGAGCTTTGGCAGTATGGGGAGCAAATTTCTAGTGGAAAAAGTTACAGGGATAATCTTAAATGTTTGTGTCCTGCTGCTTATGCAGATTCTTTTCTATGAGAAAGATGTACAAAAACAATTTTTTGTTGCATTTAGTTTTGTGGCAGGGAAAGAAACTGTAAAATATATTGTTAGCATGTTCAGTATTATGTTCCATGGCTTATGCAATCACATATTGGACTATTTTATTAAAAAAGAAGCCATAAATACGTTAGAAAAATCCCATATATGGATAAATATTTTTACTTTCATTGTCATAATTTTATGTGTATTGCTTTATACTCTGCTGTTGTCTGTCTTTCTATATTTGATAAGTAAAAAGTTTGTAAAAAAGGATTATCTGTTACAAACACATGAGAATATTTTTCTAATTTTACCCTGCATTGCAGCATTATGTATTGCAGTAACAATAAAAATGATGATTTTATCTGTTGAAAATGGAATGATCGTAATTATTTATAACACGGTTCCAGCAACAAAATTTTGAGTACCCATTATCTGCGTTCTTCTACTTTCCGCTATTGTTGCAAGTGTCATATTGTTTTAGAAAGTGGTACAGTATCATGAGGAAACAGGGAAACGTGCCATACTGGAAAATCAAGTGCGGCAAATGCAGAAAGAGATTATTGAAATACAAGACGTTTACACGGATATGAGGGGACTTCGGCACGACATGAGAAGCCATTTAGCTAATATTTCTTTACTTGTTAAAGGTGCAGCAGGTTCAGTGAATGAGGAACTGGAAAGTTATATGGGGAAAATGGAGGAAACGGTCAGCAAGCAGAAAAGAAACAGATAAAGCTGCATTCTTATGTGAAAGGCAGCTTGCATTTTATAGAAGTTGAAAATGATTTTTCAGAGGATATTATTATAGAGGAAGAGAGTGGGCTTCCTATCAGTAGTAAGGGAAACGGGAAGTTACATGGGATTGGAATATCTAATATTCAAAGGTGTGCAAAGAAATACATGGGTGATATTGATATTGTAATTTCCCATATAGACGGCAGGAAGAAATTTAGCCTTACGGTAATGATGAATGGAAAATCTATGGTGGTAAGCTGATACTACTCCAGAAATTTCACACCTAAAATGAGGCACTTCACGCCAAACCTATGAAATATTTTCGAAGATTGGCGATAAAGCATATAGAAACTATTTTTATTTTAATGGAAAAGAATGAAAGGATAGGTATTTTATATGTCAATGGAGATTACAAATAATGATAGCAGCTATGTATCAAGCATGACTAATACTACCAAAAGCACAGGGAGCAAAAAGAAAGTAACGTGACAATAAATACAGTAGAATTAAAAACTTCAACTGGCGGGACTAGGACAGAGCAGATAAAGACAGGATATAGTAGTGTTCATGATTATTCTAAATATTTACATATCAAGTACAGATATATGAATACTGGGACAACTTCAATGCAGGGTGTTCCGACAACGGTGTCAGTATCCAATGTATTTCTAAAAAAGTGTATGAATGACCCAAAAAAGGCTAAATATTTGGAAGAAAATTTAAAAGTCATTCCCGACTGCGTAAAATCTCTTGTGAACTATACGAAGACTATGCAGGGAAGCCCAGTTTGCACATATGCCACTTATATTATGGATGATGATGGCAATATTACCTGTATGAGCGATTGTACCAATGATCCCCACGGAAAAATTGCTAGAGAAAATGCAGAGAAAAAGGCACGGGAAGAAGAGATAGCGAAAAGACGTGGAGAAAAAAAGGAAGCCAAAGAAGTAAGAACAGAAAAGGGCGATTATACTATAACTGCCACAGGTACGGATATTAAAGCTGTTACGCAAAAAGCTATAGCAGCTTCTTTGGGTACATCTGGGCCGACAGGAGCAAGTTTTGATATAAAGGCATAATAGGAAAAGAACTTTAAATTTCAAGGTCAAGGAGGAATAATATTATACTAAATATTACTTATTACATTTTTTTCAACTTGGGGAACAGGCTCAACATTACTTGGAGAATTCCAGTTTTCACAATTAAATAACAATTTTATACAGTCACAATGAAAGGCAAAGAGCATTAATACAAGCAGCAAGGAGTATAAGGCTGTTATAAAGCAAATGATAAAGAACAGTTGGACTGGTAATATGTTTCCTAATATTCAAATAATTAGAAAAATATGGAAACAATACAATTCAAGGGGAGAGAGCAGTTAAAAAATCAGAAGAAAGGAAGCACTGGCAGTAGATTATTTGAAAGAGGAAAAGGCAAGGGGAAACAGATAAAGTTCTTGAGAACCTAAAGGATGTTCAGTGGGGTTACTTCGTTTAAGGAGAAATACGTAGTGTTCAATCCTAATATGCATACGTTATCTCAGTTGCCTACAGGTATAAAAATTTCATAGTAAAAACTTAATTCCCCAGGTGCCCATAAAACATTGCACCTACAGAATATCTGCACTTATTAAAAGGAAACCAAATAATATATTGATAACAATGGAGGAATTGAAAATGAGTATTAGTGGAATAGGACAAAATGATTATCAGAAATATGCAACAAAAAATAGGAATGTAAACAGTACAAAAAAATTTGCATTAAAAGAAACAAATAACACAAAGGAATTATCAGAAGCAGAAGAAATGGAAATTTTCAAAAAGAAATTTTATGATGAAATTGATAAGATACCTAGAAACTTTTAAGAATATGAAAGATGATCCAGAGTATAGGGAAAAGATATTGTCAGTACTTCAACGTGACTTAACCTCGTCCTTTGCACCTTTGGAAGCCTCTTTGTTGATTAGGGTAGGAGCTACCCTTAAAGACTATAGAGGAGATTCATGGTCGGGTTTCAACAATGATACGGAATTTAATGCTCGCTCAAAAAACAGTTATTATAAAAAGACAAGTGTAAAGAAAGATAGTCAAAAAGAGCTTCTGGAAGAATATCTGGAAGATCGGGCCCAAGTTAAAAAATATCAGCAGGAAATGTTGAATGAAAAGATTGTAAAGCGGGAACAGGAAAGAGGCAGATTATTACAGTTATGGAGTAATGAAAAGCTGTTGGCGAAAGCGTCTAATGCTTATGAAACGAATGTTATGACGAAAGTAGTTACGGACAGGGTTTTTCCGCTTGACGAGTGATTTTATGTAGGGAGAAAGAACTATATTAATGCATTTTTAAGCAATTCTATTCATTTACTGGATATTTTCAAGGTTATTAAAAAATATTTGGGAGAGCAGGGGAGCCAAAATGCAGATCAGATAGTAATTTCTTAGAGATAATTTAGAAATTCCTCAATTATTAAATAATAGAGAAGAAAAAGGGAAAATAGATTATTCTGGTATTGAGAATGTTTGTGGTATAAGTTATGTAAAGCTATATTCTGAAATTAAGGAACGCTATGAAAACGGTAATGAACAATATTACAAAAAGGAACACCTTTAGCACAACAAGATGAAATTAATTGGTTAGGCATGGAATATGAGAACGAAGTAACATGACAGAAGTCAAAAGAGAACTATCTATATGTGCTTCCAATTGCAATTCACAGTCGCCAGTAGTCAATAAACTTTTTATGGTTATCGTTTCTCCCTACTGAAGGGTAAGTTCTTTTCCTGGGTATATGTATCAAAAAGAAGATTCAATAATATATTTTCCTAAGTCTGGTGCAATATCTTCCAGTAACTATTTTGTCAATCTGTTTTAGTTGTTCTATACCTACTTTATAGTGTGTTTGTTCCCTTTGATATTACCTCCTGTTTAATTTATTAAATAGGCAGATTACTTGAACGATAGTTTAAGTCAGGGCCTTTTGGCAGTTTTTTATTCTGAATTTATACTACGACAACTAGACTAGTGGAAATTCTGGTCTGTCATAATCTGTGTTTTCAGACATTCGCTCCTTTCCACAGCGGCCATATGCATAAGATTCTTCTGGAGTTTTACAATTTCCAATGGGGAACAGTTATCAATCTCTATGCTCATATTGTTTAAACGCTTCTTATACTTTGCCCGTTTTCGTTTCCGATTTTTTCTAGAACGTCCCTCACCTTCTCTATGTCTTCAATCACAAACATCTTTTTGCAGAGTTGAATTATATAATTAGCTGATTACAGAAGATTATGAATAGAATAATATTTTTTATATACAATTTTATAGTCCGTTTATTTGAGAAAATATCAATCGTCTAAAATGATAGGAGAATTGTCTCATTAAAATTTAGATTAAAAACATACAAGTTATCACTGACCTTCTATTTTCTTTTGTATTCCTATATGCTATTATTTGATAAAGAAACAGATATATAGTATTGACTGAACTATTTCTATTCTAGTAGAAAATTAAATGAATATTGAAATAAAAAGGTTAACACCAGCAGATGTAGAAGATTATATTTGTTATTTTGATACAACACCACATGATGGCCGAATAGCTGGCTGGTGTAATGCCAATACAAAGTCAGAATACCAGAATTGTGGTGGATGGCTATATACTATGCCAAAAATAAAGGAGCTGCATTTTGACCAAAATAATAAAGTGAAATCAGTATATTGCTTTCTTATTGCACCAGATATGAAAAGAAAGGGAATAGCAAAGAAATTATTAGAGTATGTCTGCCAAGATGCCATAAATTCTGGTTTTCATTATGTTGAAGTATATCCACATAAGGAAATGACAGATGAAAGAACATTTTTCACAGGTTTTGTCAGAATGTATAAAGATTTGGGGTTTCATATTTATGTAGAGACAGAGAAGAGAATGGTCATGAGGAGACAGTTAAATAAAGAAATCTCTGTCATAAAATAACACTAGAAGAATAGTGGGAATTATTTCTAATTTTTCTTTTAGAGCATATACGCACATTCAAGAATTTTTTTAAAATAAAAAATATTTCATAAGATAATGGGATCTTCCTAAATTTAGAGAGTGATATGGATGATGTGAGTATTTTAGACATCATATCTGTTCTTAAGGATTTTGGTATATGAGATGAAACGTTAATGATAAAGATACAAGAGAAATATGGAGCTACGAAAAAAGATAGATATGACAAAAAAATATGAATTACAATTAAGTAAATACAACAAGTTAAATTAACAAAGATGAGGGGAATCTTTTTCTTTCTACAAATAAATATAGCAAAAGGCTATTACTGCCATTAATCTCGTTGAGTGAAAATTTTCCACTAAGTTTAGAGTATTTTAGTTTTCTGCTTCTTTGGTGAAGAGCTATTAGATGAAAGTTCATTCTATTTCATCATATAAAATAGATGATTATTACAAAAATTCTTTCATTATTTTTATTAGAGAGCAACGATATGTGGGAGAAGGTTCCTAACAATAAGTAGAGATTTTAATAGGGATAGAAGCATTATAGGAAAGGAGAGGGAATACAAATGATGGGAATATATTTTAGTGGTACAGGAAATTCCAGATATGCTTTAGAAGTCTTTCTCAGCAAACTGGATAAAACCGCAAAGGCTTTTTCAATAGAGGACGTGAATATTACTAATTACATAAAAGAAAATCAGGAAATAGTTTTTAGCTACTCGGTACAATTTAGTAATATTCCTAAAATGTTAAAAGATTTCGTAGATAGACATAAAAAATTATGGAAAGGTAAGAAAATTTTTATAATAGCAACAATGGGATTATTTAGTGGAGATGGAGCAGGTATTTTATCTCGACTTCTAAGTAAGTATAGGGCACAGATTACAGGGGGTTTGCATTTGAAGATGCCAGACAGCATTGGGGATGAAAAGGCATTAAAACGTTCTATAGAAAAGAATAGAGAGCTTGTCAAAAGAGCGGAAAAGAAGATAGACAAAACTGTCAAAAGAATTAAAAACGGACAGTTCTCTCAAGAAGGAATAGGTTTCTTCTATCATGTGGCAGGACTTTTTGGGCAACGTCTGTATTTTTACAATAAGACGAAACAATATACTGATAAAATAAAAATAGATAGAAAAAAATGTATTGGTTGTAGTAAATGTGTAGGATTATGCCCAATGAAAAACCTTAGTATAGTAAATAATTTAGCTAAGGCGGATGATAGATGTACAATGTGTTATCGCTGTATAAATATTTGTCCAAAGCAGGCAATAACATTGCTGGGAAAAAAAGTCGTTGAGCAGGGAACAATAGAAAAATATTTATAAAAGGTGAGAAGATGAAAAATTGACATTTTGGGAGGGCTTATTAAAGAAACGAAATACAGAATTTTCTCAGTCTGTCTCTTCAAATGGAAAAATGGATGAAAAACTTTGAACTGATGGTTAAAAAAGTCTTGTTCTCCTAAGGGTTGATAGTATAGTTGACAATCATACTAGTAGTATGATAGTCTAAATATATAATAAATATGATAGGAGGTAACACTATCATGGCTAGAAACAAACACCCAGAGGAAACAGTCAACTTAATAGTGGATGTGGCTTATCGCCTATTTATGGAAAAGGGGTATGAGCATACGTCCATTCAGGATATAATTGATAACTTAGGTGGACTTAGCAAAGGTGCAATTTATCATCACTTTAAATCAAAAGAAGACATTTTAGTCACAGTTACAAATAAAATGACAGAAGAATCTAATAAAATGTTGACCCTTATCCGGGATCGAACGGATCTGAACGGTAGGGAAAAACTAAAGACTATATTTAAGGAATCTATTTTTAGACCAGTTCAAGATGATATATTTACAGTAGCGCCTAATTTGAGCAATAATCCAAGATTACTTTTCAGTATTTTTCGTGACACAGTGGAAGAAGCAGCTCCTGCTTATGTTTTGCCAATTATTGAACAGGGTATTTCAGATGGCTCTATTCAGACTGATTATCCAAAAGAATTAGCCGAATTGATTATATTGGCGGCAAATATTTGGATGAATCCAATGATTTTTGATAATTCTGTTGAGGAAGCATATAGAAAATTTATGGTATTTCGTCAAATGATGCAAGGTTTTGGCTTAGATATTGTAGACGAAGAAATGCTGGACAGATTAAAGCAGTTGGCATTTATATATCAAAAAAACAAATAACCATGAATTTTTTGAAAGAGAAGCTCCACAAAGGTATGGAATCTTGTAAATGAGACAAAAGGATAAAGGCAGGGATGTCTCCTTGCCTTTTTTACTATCCAGAAAAGTAACTTATGGTTGATAGGACTCACTAGGAAATAGGCTTTGCATTGAATAGACCAAAATAAACCTATCTTTAAAATGAGAAGATTCTACATACTCTAAGACAGGGGATTCCTCTTGTATTGTGGAATTTTGAAAGACTTTGGGCGTCCCTGCAACGCCGCATAATGCTCCTAATAATATAGCAAGAACGGCTTTGCCTATTCCAAGGAGCTCCCATTTCTTTTTCTTTTGTGTTTCCCGCATCTTGCCTTCTCCTTTCTGTAACGAAAATGACAATAGAATTCACTACATTTCTTATAATTTTGAAGGTTTTCTTGCTTTTTCTACATTATATAAGATAGAAGCATCAGACTTGTATCAAAATTGTATCAAAGTTGCATCATTTTACGATTCTTATGTTTTTCATGTAAACATTGAATCTGCTGGAGAGAAAAAATAGGTACCTATTGGAAAAACTGGCAATTATCTGAAATTTATAAGGGGCAGTCTGATTTTCCAGTAAATACAATGCCATTAAAAAGCAATATGGACATAAGGAGACTATTATTGCTATGGAGCATTGAATGATACCATGAATTTGGATGTCTTTTGCTATTAGGATTAAGGGAAAAAAACAGGCAATACGTTTTTAGAATGGAATAGTAAAAAACATTATATTTTATGTGCCTTCTAGATTCATTTAAAGAAAAAGTACTGGGAAAGGGACTCTTTACATGTTTTATAGAATTTGTAATAAAATAGATATATTACGCAGGAAACTACAATGAAATCATTGTTTAAACACAATGGCGGTACTTACTGCAAACAAAGTGATTATCTCATTCTAAATCTATTTTTGATAAAAAGATAGTATATTCTCTTTGTATTTTATCAAGCGTCTTTATATTTGTATTATATAATGCTTTTTTTGCAGCTACAGATTTTTCTTTGATTTGTTCAATAGATACCAACTTTTTTCCAACAAAATTGTTACAGAGTGAAAAACCGAATATGCTGTATGTACCCTTTCCTTTTAACCTTAAGACGCTGGTTCTCTTTTTGGAGGGCCTTATACTCCTTTAGGGTGACTGTCTCTGCTTCTGACACTTTTATAGGGCACAGATGCTTTTACCAAGCCACTGATTGTACTTCGATTTACGCTCTATTCCCGTTCCAATGGTGGATACGAGATACCTCCGGCATTGTACCGATCTACGATCTGATGTTTCAATTGCGGGGTGTAAGATTTTTGCTTTTTCGCCATCTTGAACTTCTCCTTTGCTCTTTCAGTTAATCGTATTGGTTGTTCAACTTTTTTTGTCCTCACTTATATACTAATATCAATTCGCCATTTCAAAATCAACTTGTGCATTGCTGGAAAAAAAACCAAAATCATAAATCATACTACCACGAAAGCACATGTCTTTTTATCCGAAATCATCAGCCAACTAACTGCCATCGTTACTTATGCTATGAATGATCTACAATATATTCAAAGTTTGAAGTCTTTTGCTATCTGAAAAAATATTGAATTATCATACTGTATATTTGGACTTATTAAAATGTGCCCAAAATCGAAGAATATCTATCAATTCAGAAATAATTCTGAATAATAACCGATTTTCTCTCCAGATCGAAAGAAACGTTTTCCACAGTAGCTAATAAAAACATTTATCAATTACCTATTGTGGTTTTTCATGAATTCATTATACTACAGAAATGAACATATAGATTTTTTATCGAACTCACGTTATTTACAATTTTTTTCAAAGATATATCTCTGTGTTTTCATTCCTAATGACTCATAAAATTTTTTTGCAACTTCATTAAATTCCCACACTATTAAATCAAGTCTTTCTGCTCCCATTTGAATAGCTCTACTTTCAGCCTCTGAATATAATTTCTTTGCTATACCCATATGACGAAAGTTTTCATTTACATATAAATCATCCATATAAGCAATTTTTTTCACAACCATATTACCTTTTATTGTCTGTATAATGGGGTTAAAACCCTCGCCTTTAGGTAAACCCCATAGCTTCAAGTTTAGAAAGAGTGAAAAACAGAGATACGAAACTTGAGGTGAAAGGAATGGAAAATTACAGAAAATCATCACATTGCACGTATGATATTAAATATCATAGGGAATACATCACGAAAACTGCAAATGGAATATAAAGAATGAAATAAGCAGTTCTGGGGTCAGCACTAGTGGGCAAGGGGATATTTTGTGGCAAGCAGTGGAAAGGTAACAGATGAAATAATCAAAGAGTATATCAAGAACCAGGATTTACAGGAAAGGAGTAATGCAGATAACTTTGAAATAGGATAAGAGCAACGTGATACCAATAATGTGTAACATACACAGCTTTAGGCTGCTTTAGCAGCCCACCGAACCTACCGGCTTTAGCCGACATCTATATACTGCTTTATCAAGAGGAAAGCCCTTTTAAAAAAAAGACGGTACAACGTTTAAAGAGTCCAGTAACTTTCGAAAAGAAAGGGATGTGTACATAGTTCCTTTGTCACAATAGAACAGGAGTCCATAGGGGACGTTTCGTTTTTGATACGCTTTTGGGAGTGTGATTATAACAAGATCAGCATTTGGATTTCCAAACAGATGCCAGGGGATGATTTTTCGGGAAAAACATCTATGGACAATACACAGATAGTCCCCTTTTTCGTCTGTTTTAAGATAAATGATGGCTCAATTTGGCGCATGTTGTATAAAGGTTTGCTACAGGTGATGGAAACATACTTCCTTTTCTACCTGCTTTATTTAATTGTTATGTTATTCTGTAGACATTTTAGGAAACAGAAGTTTTTTTATCAGACGCTGCACTCTGGCGAGGCTCATGGCAATGCCATAATCACGCTATAAAAGAAAAGGAATCTTATATGCAACAAGACGTATATAGTCATTTGAATCAATGTGCAATCTCCTTTTGGCATTTATGCTATTGCAATAGGAATGCTTGTATTTTATGTTGGCAATATATAAACTTATGAAAGTGGTATGATAATTCCAGGTAAATGGATATAAAACTAGAGCTAGTATGTCTTAGATTCATATATAAATTGAGATTATAGATAATTAATGATATAATAATATCATTCAATACAGGAAGAGGAGAGCGTCAAAAAATAGGGAATGCTTACTTTTTGTATACTTGTAAGCTTTGATAAAAGGAGAAAAGCAATTCCAAGAAATCACATCTCTTGGAGACAGTCAGGAAGTAAGTAAGGAGTATTGGGAAGGGACAGGAGAATAAAAAGAAAGGTATGGTTATAACAATGGCAAACCTGCTATTAGTAATTGACATGCAAAGAGATTTTGTAGATGGGGCATTAGGGACAAAGGAGGCGGCAGAAATCCTTCCAAAAGTAATTCAGAAAATAAAGGATCATCAAGGACCCATTATTTATACAAGAGACACCCATGGGGAAGACTATTTAAATACCCAGGAAGGAAAAAGGCTGCCAGTAGTACACTGTGTAAAGGAAAGCCAGGGCTGGCAGCTTATGCCTGAATTAATGGAGCTAGCAGACAAGTCGGGTAGTTTGGTATTTGACAAGCCGTCCTTTGGCTCTTTAGAATTGGCTGCATATATTAAAGAGTTATATAAAGAACATCAATGGGAAGAGATCCAACTCATTGGCTTATGTACAGATATTTGTGTGGTTTCCAACGGAATCATTTTAAAAGCAGCTCTGCCCGAAGTAACTATTTCTGTAGATCCTGCATGTTGTGCTGGAGTGACAAGAGAGAGCCATAATCATGCATTGGAAGTTATGAAAATGTGCCAAATTGTCCTTTCAAAATAAGTAGGAAGAGCTTGCCTCAGTATTAGGCATGTTTTGCCTTTGCTAGAGCAAAGTAGAAATGAGGTTAGAAATGAGATTTAATGAGCTTAGAGATACAATGTTAGATATTGCAGAAGTTGTTGAAAAATATCCAGAATGTCTGAAAGAAAAAGTGTTTGATATTATGGCAGAAAGCGCTTTTGGAAACAGGCAGACCGTTGAGACAATCTATCGGCCTAAAGAGCCTGTTTACCACCAGGCAGAACCTGTATATCGGCCAGCAGAGCCTGTTTCTTCCATGGATAGTCCTAGAACTTTAGGTGATGGAAGTGAACTGAAGATTATCAATTAATATTAGAGGTAGGCAATTATGCGTATAGAACAGACGACCCAGTTTCTTTATGAAAACATAGGGGAAGAGATAAAAATTACTGCCTGTCGAAGCTTGGATGAAGCTGTTCACATACCAGAGAAAATAGAAGGATGCCCTGTCACAGAAATTGGTGATTATGCATTTTCTGATAGTGGAAAACAGCAGGAGAGCCAAATGGGTATGGGAAATTATTCTAATGGAGGGGAAAAGACAGAACAGTCTCTGCCTTATTTATGCGGGAAGAGGCTTAAGGAAATTCATCTCCCTAAGTCTATACGAAAAATTGGACGCTATGCCTTTTATAATTGTACAATGCTGGCTGAGCTGTCATGTTCAAGCAATATTCAGGATTTAGGCTCAGGGTTTTTTACTGGATGCAGGCGTATTAGGCATATTCACATAAAGGTAAGGGAAGATGAGAAGTCCTGTTTAAAAGATCTTTTATCGGAGCTTCGGCAGATGCTGACAGTGACCTATGAGAGCCAAAGAGGGAAAGCCCAGTTGATTTTTCCAGAGTTTTTTGAAGAATCAGTAGAAAATACCCCAGCCAGGCTTCTAGAAATACGTACTCATGGCTGTGGACATCGGTATCGGTATTGTTTTGACAAGACAAAATTTCAGTTTCATGAATATGATGAACTATTTCCCCATGTGAAGGCTCAAGAGACAGAGGAAATAGTGTCTAGACTGGCCTTGGGCAGATTACAGTTTCCTTATGAATTGAGTAAAAATGCAAGAAAAGAATACGAAGAATATATAAAGAAGCATACAAAGGCAGCTTTTAACCTCCTGCTGTCACAAAGGGAACTGGACACTTTAAAATGGCTTTTAAGCCAGTGGACGTTTCAAAAAGAGGAGGTTGATGAGGCAATACAGATGGCGGATAATTATCAATATGTAGAGGCTTTAGGTTATTTGATGGACTATTGTCATGAGAATTATAAAATAAAGAAAAAGAAATTTGAACTGTAAAAAAGATTTGGAAAGGACAAGGACAATGGTAGATCCAGTAAGGCATCAGCAAATAGAAGAACATAGGGACATAGAGTTATGTGAGGAGATACTCAAAAATGCTAGAAATGAATTGTACTTAAATATGAGGTTTTTGGACGTGTCTCTAAGCAGTGTAAACTACAAAGTCTGTCCTGGGCTGGGCGGCATAGGCACAAATGGATTTTCCTTTTTTTATGATCCTAGTTATTTATTTTATCTATATAAAAAAGGAAGAGTTCAGGTAAATAGAGCTTATCTTCATATGATTTTTCACTGCTTGTTCTGTCATATGGATGCAAAGAGAAATAGGGATAAACATCTTTGGGACTTGTCATGTGATATTGCCATGGAAGCTATTTTAGACGGTTTGTACCAAAAGTGTACATACAAAAAGGTTTCTCCTTTCCGAAGAAAAGTTTATTTATGGCTTAAGAAAGAATTGGATGTACTGACAGCCCAAGGTGTGTATAATATTTTGCAAAAGAGCCATGTTTCTAAAGAGGAAGGGGAGGCTCTTGCTTTAGAATTCTATGTAGACAGCCACCAATACTGGGATGACAATAAGGTAAATTCCAGTGTACGACAAAATAGCTGGAGTGAAAAAAGAGAAAAAATGCAGACGAATATGGAGACTTTCTCCAATGATGAAGATGAGAGCCATAAGAGTCTCATGAAACAGGTAGAAATAGAAAATAGACAGAAGTATGACTATAAACAATTCTTAAGAAAGTTCTCTGTTCTAAAAGAAGAATTGTATGTGGATGAGGATTCTTTTGACTATGCTTTTTACACCTATGGCCTTTCCCTATATGGAAATATGCCTTTATTGGAACCTCTGGAGTATAAAGAGCAGTATAAAATTGAGGATTTTGTCATTGTTATTGATACATCTATGTCCTGTTCAGGAGATTTAGTAAAAAGGTTTTTGGAAGAAACCTATTCTATTTTATGGGAATCAGAAAGCTATTTTCGAAAGGTGAACATTCGAATCATTCAATGTGATGATCAAATACAGGCTGATAAGCTTGTGACCAACAAGGAAGAGATGAAAGAATATATGGAACAATTTACAATTATTGGTCAGGGAGGTACAGACTTTCGACCAGCTTTTAAGTATGTGAACAACTTAATGGCGAAAGGAGCTTTCACAAAATTAAAAGGGCTTATATATTTTACAGACGGTCAGGGGATCTTTCCATTGAAAAGACCTATTTATGACACTGCATTTATTTTTATTAGGAAACAATATGCAGATGTATCTGTGCCTCCTTGGGCTATAAAGCTCATTTTAGAGCAAGGAGATTTAGAAGAAAAGTCAAAAGGAGGGAAGGAAGAATGAATATAAAGAGGGCGAAGGAGGAAATAAAAAATACAATAGAGGCATATTTATACAAAGATTCTTATGGAGCTTATGCCATTCCTGAAATCCGTCAAAGGCCTGTACTTCTTATTGGACCTCCTGGGGTGGGAAAAACTCAGATTATGGAACAGATTTCTATAGAATGTGAGCTGGGACTTGTAGCTTATACCATTACTCACCACACAAGACAGAGCGCTATTGGACTTCCATTTATTGTAAAGAAGGAATTTGGGGGAAAGGAGTACTCTGTTACAGAGTATACAATGAGTGAGATTGTAGGGTCTATATACAATAAAATAGAAGAAACAGGTTTGAAGGAAGGAATACTTTTTATTGATGAAATAAACTGTGTATCCGAGACATTAGCCCCTACAATGCTTCAGTTTTTACAGTGTAAAACTTTTGGAAATCATAAGATACCAGAGGGATGGATCATTATTGCTGCTGGGAATCCTCCTGAGTTTAATAAGTCAGTGAGGGAATTTGATATTGTGACGTTGGATCGGATTAAGAGAATATATGTGGAGCCTGACTTTTCTATATGGAAGGAATATGCCTATCAGGAGGCAATTCATCCCGCTATCATTGCTTATTTAGACGTGAAAAAGCAAAATTTTTGTCAGATTGAGACAACGGTGGATGGAAAGCAGTTTGCTACGCCAAGAGGTTGGGAAGACTTGTCAAGATTAATAGAAGTTTATGAAAAGATGGAAAAAAATATAGATAGGGAAGTTGTTGGGCAATATATTCAACATAATAAAATCTCTAAGGATTTCGCCAATTATTTGGAACTCTTTTATAAATATGAGGATGATTATGAAGTGGACGCTGTTTTATCAGGAACTCTTAAGGAAGGGCTTCTTTTTAAGGCTGGAAGGGCTCCCTTTGATGAGAAGCTAAGTCTCATAGGACTTCTTTTGTCAAAAATTGGAGTTACATTTAGAGAAACACTGGAAAGGGAAAAAGCAGTGGAGTCTCTCATGATGCAGTTGAAAAGGTTTCCCAAAAAAAATGGAAGGGGACCCAGTGGAAAGTGGAATAATAAATATGGGAATGATAATAATTTAAAATGTGAAGGAATGGAAAAATAAAAAAAAACATGAATTTTTGTTTATAAGACAGGATCATTTATTTAAAACTGTTCTTAGAAAATTAGAAGAATATGATCATATATTAAAGTCGGAACAATTAGATAATAGGGAGGATGCCTGGAGCCGCCTTAGAGAATTGTTTCAAGAGGAAAGTACACAGTTGGAGGAAGCAGTGGATAGAGCTGGTTCCATGTTGGAAAATGGATTTAACTTTATGGAAGCTGCCTTTGGAGACAGCCAGGAAATGGTTATTTTTGTGACACAGTTAAATATGAATAATCATTGCATTCAATTTCTTCAGGAATATGAATGTGAGAGATATTATCAATATAATAAAAAGCTTTTATTTCAAGACAGGGAAGATGAATTGTTAAAAAGGATAGAATCGTAAATGCTTTTGTTGAATATGAACAATATTTTATGTTATAGTCAATATATATTATACCATTCAAACATATATTCACAGGTTAGAATAGGAGGAATGATTATGTACCGTATTATTACCATTGAGAGACAGTTTGCGAGCGGGGGACATGAAATTGGAAGAAGAGTAGCAAAGGAACTGGGATATGAATTTTATAATCAGGAAATTTTAGCCCAGGTTGCTAAAAAGCTTCAGATTCCAGCAATGTATATTGGAGAATTGGAGGAGACAAGTTCTGGAAGCAAGCTAATGAATTTGTCCCAGTCACCTTTAGGGGGAAGCGGTAAGAAGGAAGGAAAAGTGCCTCCCATGGCAGAACAAATATTTTTGGAAGAGAAAAATATTATTGAGAACATTTCGAAAGAAGGACCTTGTGTTATAGTGGGAAGAAGTGCAGGATATATATTGAGGGATAGGGAAGATTGCTTAAATGTATTTATCCATGCGGATAAAGAGGCAAGACTACGCAGGGCTATTGAGTTTGAAAAGATTAAGGCAGAGGAAGCCGAGGCTGCCTTAAAGAAAATGGATAAGAGAAGAAAAGAGTTTTATAAAACCCACACGGAATGGTCGTGGGGAGAAAAAGAGTTTTTTGAATTATGTTTAGATAGTGGTGTACTTGGAATGGATTTATGTACAGAACTCCTTGTTTTGGCAGCGAAAAAAGATTGAAAAATAAAGGATAAGTCCCTTGCTAAAGAAAGACATTATTTTAGCAAGGGACTATGTTTTTGCAAGAAATTTATCTAAAAATTATGACATAGAGAGACTTTCCGAGGGAACAAGAGGAAGGCAGAAAGTGAAACAAGTTCCCCGACTTAGGGAGCTTTCCACTTCAATATGACCGTGATGAGCAGTGACAATCCACTGAACCATAGAAAGGCCTAGGCCAGTGCCGCTTTCATTGGATAACGTCCTTGCTTTGTCAGCCCTGTAAAACCGTTTCCATATATTTGGCAGATCATCTTTGGAAATCCCAATTCCATTATCTTCAATACGGCATAAAGCCTGGCCTGACTGCTCATATAACTCCACGGAAGTTCTCCCTCCTTCCTTACCGTAATGAATGCTGTTTTCTATTAAATTAATAAAAAGTCTCATGAGAAAGGATTGATCTCCCATAACAAAAACATCAGGATGTAAGGAGGAAAACAAAGTAATTTGTTTTTTCTCTGCTTTTGTTGTAAGTTCTTCCAAAACCATTTCTGCCAGCACACTTAAATCTACTTTTTCCATTTGAAGAACCTGCTTTTTATTATCAGCTCTTGCAAAGAGAAGAAGGCTGGAGATGAGGGCGGACATTTTTTTCGCCTGATTTTCAATAACCAATAGGCTTTCCAAATGCTCTTTTTCAGAAGCGTCTGGGAGAAGGGCATATTCGCACTGGGAAAGGATAACTGCTGTAGGAGTGCGCAGCTCATGGGAGGCATCCGCTGTAAATTGGCGTTCATTTTGGAAGGCTTCCTCTAAGCGAGTTAACATTGCATTAAAAGTGTCAGCTAATGCATAGAGTTCATCCTTTACTTTAGGAACAGGTATTCTTTTTGACAAATCGCCTTCCTTCCCTATAATTTCTGCTGTCTCACGTATTTTTTCCACAGGATTGAAGGCCCTTTTCGTAATGAAATATCCTCCAAGGGCTGCGACAATAATGAGAATAGGACAAGAAATAAAGAGGAAGGCAAGGAAAATTCTGCTAAGCCCTGTTAATGCCTCAGAGGAAGAGACGCCCCTGACCCATAAATGCTGCCCATTTCCTAATGGAATGGCCACATCATAGATCATCCATTTTCCAGAAACAGAGGAGATCTCCTGAAGGAGTCCATTATTAAGGGTAGTATTCAAGGGAAATCCATTGGGGACGCTTCCTTCTAATAACTGTCCCTGGCTGTTGTAGACACTGAATAAAATTCCATCTTCATAAAAAGAAGGAGGATCATCATAATAGTAACTAGTTCCATAGATTTCTATGTCATCCACAAACTCTGCAGTTTCTTCTATTAATTCAGATCGAAATTCGGCTCCTAGAAATTTCCTTGAAATAGATATAATAAAGCTAAGCATTAGCATTGTAATGAAAAAGATAAAGGCAGTATGCCAAAGGGTGATTTTCATTTTTATAGACAATGGTTTCATTATTTCACGCTCCTTTGCTGCTTTTTATTCATCAATTCGTAATACATAGCCGATTCCTCGGACAGTGTGGATTAATTTGGGTTCAAAATCTGAGTCAATTTTTTTCCTTAAATAACGAATATAAACATCTACTATATTGGAACCACCCATATAGTCATAATTCCATGCATGTTGTTCTAGCTGTTCCCTAGAGAGTACAATTCCCTGATGACGCATCATATATTCCAAAATAGAATATTCTTTTGCGGACAACTCAATAGGTTTTCCCCCTCTGGAAACAGCATGGCTGGCACAATCTAAAACGAGATCACTTAATTTTAATTCATTGGAAACTGGCTGGGAACTGGTATGACGGCGGATAGCCGCTCGGATTCTGGCAAGAAGCTCGTCAAAGGCAAAGGGCTTAACCAAATAATCATCGGCTCCTGTATCTAAACCAGAAACCCTATCTTGCACACTATCTCTTGCTGTTAAGAAGAGAACAGGAGTCCGATTACCAGAAGCCCGTATTCTTCGAAGGACTTCCAAACCATCTATACCTGGTATCATAATATCGAGAATAATGATATCGTAGGGGGTCATTTCAATATAATCTAGAGCTTCCAATCCATTGTCACAGGCATCGACGCTGTAATGTTCAATTTCCAGCCGTTTACAGATCGTCTTTTGCAAATGCAGTTCGTCCTCTACAACTAAAATTCTCATTGCAGTCCTCCTTCAAATATGCTATGTTACTATTAATATAGGAAAAGGTTCTTTTCTTATTTATAAAAATTATAATATAAAAAAATGAAAAAAGCATTAAGAATAAAATTTTTTTTCATATTGTTTTTTTTC
The DNA here is from genome assembly GCA_947567075.1 of uncultured bacterium. GTDB lineage: Bacteria > Bacillota > Clostridia > Lachnospirales > Lachnospiraceae > MGBC165282. The sequence goes on along the minus strand of CANOLZ010000009.1, from coordinate 15,120 downwards.
ATGTTGTTTTAATAAAATATGAATATGATAATAAACATCAAAAACAAAAATGAAAAGACAGAGAGGAAAATGATTATGAAAAAAATGAAAGTACTTCTTATAACTGGCATATTATCAGGACTATTTATGACAGCCTGCAATAGTAACAACAGCGCTCAAGCTCAGCAACCCCAGGGAGAAGTGGCAAATTTACAGCAACAGGTAGGGGGAACAGGAGCAGCAGATACAGGAGTGGCATCTACAGGAGTAACAACTCCAGTTGGAGAGACAACAACTCCAGCAGCTGTTCCAGATGCAAGCGCTAATCCTGTGGCAGGTACAACTCCGGCTACTGCAGTACAAGGGCAAGTGGGGATACAAGTAAAAACAATTGAAGAGTTGACAACTTTAACAAATGCGGCAGTAGAAAAGGTAAATGCAGCAGCTCCTGCTGGCTCAAGAGACGAACAGATAGGACAGTTTTTTCAAATTAAAGATGAGTTAAAAGCAGTAGAGAGAGAGATCGATTACTATGATGATGAGCTGGAGATTCAGTTTAAATCAGGTGCAATGGATAGAATGACATATGTAACAAAAGATAGAGAGGTAGATTTGTTGGAGGATCAGCTGGATAGAGCAGAAGATATGTTGGAAATTAAATTTGGTATTAATGATTAAGAAAAATGCAATAAAGCAGTCTATAGCACAGACAATGGGGGAAGAATTTTTGAAGATGAACAAAAATTTTTTCTCCCCATTTCTTTTTTTGAAGTCTATATTTTTAGCATTGCTACAGGTATGCAAGGGAAACTGTTAAGCTTCAAAGCTCCATCGCCCGCTGGAGCCGCAGGGAAGAATTAAGCCACTGTCTTTTACTGGAATGCCTATTTCCTCTGCAAAAACTGTACCCCCAGCTTTTTTTACAATAATGGAGTGGAGAAGATAAGATAAAACTGCTGGCTGTAAGCCAGTAGTATAGCTGTTTATGAGAAAAAACAAAGGATCTTTTGATAAAAGTTTGGCACACAGTTTTATAAAAGAATAAATGGAATCTTCTATTTTCCATAGTTCTCCTTTTGGTCCTCTTCCATAGGAAGGAGGATCCATAATAATCCCATCATAAGTGTTTCCTCTGCGTATTTCCCGCTCTACAAATTTTACGCAGTCATCTACGAGCCAGCGGACAGGGGCCTTTCCTAAGCCTGAGGAAGCAGCGTTTTCCTTTGCCCAGGAAACCATTCCTTTGGAGGCATCTACATGAGTCACACTTGCGCCGGCAGCAGCAGCGGCTAAGGTTGCTCCTCCAGTATATGCAAAAAGATTTAAAATTTTAATAGGCCTTCTGGACTTTTTTATTTTTTTGGCAAACCAATCCCAATTAACAGCTTGCTCTGGAAAAAGGCCTGTATGTTTAAATGCAAATGGTTTTAAATGAAAGGTGAGGCTGCCATATCCAATAGTCCATTGCTCTGGTAAATGAAAAAATTCCCATTCACCTCCTCCATTGCTGCTGCGATAATAGTGTCCATTATGCTTTTTCCACCCAGGGTTTTTTTTCGGGGTTTTCCAGATTACTTGGGGATCGGGTCTTACAAGGAGATAATTTCCCCAACGCTCTAACTTTTCTCCATTTGATGTATCTAAAATTTCATAGTCTTTCCATTGATTTGATATCCACATAGAGTTTTCCTCTTTGATTATTATAATGAACAAATTATAGCATTTTTTATAGAAAGTTTCAATTTTTATCAAGGATGGCTTACATTCATAAAAAATTAAAAAAAATGATTGAATTATTATAAAATATCCATTATAATAAATAATGCTGTGGCATGATAGCTGTGAAGCAAGAGGTTGCTGCCTTACACAAAGGAAAGTTGGGCAGGTTTTCTGCGGAGCGAATGTCAAGTTTAGGAAACTGGCGACAAGTCACTGTACAATATAAAATCTGCCTAGAAGCAGAAAGGGTGTGTTATAGGACACACACGGAAGAGTGTACAGTCACCGCTTGTCGTACTTAAGAATATAAAAGTGCGAAAAGGAGGCGACTTTTTTTATGGCAAGTCAAGTAATGAGAATTACATTAAAAGCGTACGAACACCAGTTGGTTGATGCGTCTGCCAAGAAAATTATTGAAACGGTTAAGAAAAATGGATCCCAAGTGAGTGGGCCAGTCCCCCTTCCTACGAAGAAGGAAGTGGTGACAATACTGAGAGCAGTTCATAAATACAAAGATTCCAGGGAACAGTTTGAACAAAGAACCCATAAAAGACTCATTGACATTATTCAGCCCACTCCAAAGACAGTGGACGCTCTGTCTAGACTGGAAATGCCAGCTGGTGTTTATATTGATATTAAAATGAAAAACAAATAAACCTCTACTAGTATGCATGATATAGATTATCAGGCCGCTGTAGAAAAAACAGGAGGTAAAAGCAAAGTATGAAAAAAGGAATTTTAGCTACAAAAATCGGTATGACTCAAATCTTTGACGAAAATGGCGTCTTGATCCCAGTCACGGTTCTTCAAGCGGGTCCTTGTGTTGTGACACAAATCAAGACCGTTGAAAATGATGGGTACAGTGCAGTGCAGGTTGGATTCCTGGATAAGAAAGAAAGGATTATCAACAAAGATAAAGGAGGCAGAAGGGAAATTATCCATAGACATGGAGTGACCAAACCTCTGAAGGGACACTTTGATAAGGCTGGGGTAAGTGGAAAGAGATTTATTAGAGAGTTTCAATTTGAAAATGCTGCTGAGTATACATTAGCGCAAGAAATAAAAGCGGATATTTTTGAAGCTGGAGATAAGATAGATGCAACAGCAATCTCAAAAGGAAAAGGCTTTCAAGGGGCTATTAAAAGACATGGACAGCATAGAGGACCAATGACCCATGGTTCTAAGTTCCACCGCCATCAAGGTTCCAATGGAGCATGCTCAAGCCCTAGCAAAGTTTTTAAAGGAAAAGGGATGCCTGGACATATGGGAAGTGTGAAGGTGACAGTCCAAAATCTTGCAGTTGTAAGAGTAGATGCAGAGAAAAATTTGTTATTAGTAAAAGGTGCTGTGCCAGGTCCAAAAAAAGGGTTAGTAACCGTTAAGGAAGCGGCAAAAATAGAACGCTAATTAGGACAGTGCGGAAAGGAGGAATACACAGATGGCGAATGTAGCTGTTTATAATATGGAAGGCAATGAAGTTGGAAAAATAGACTTAAGTGATGAGATATTCGGTGTAAAGGTAAACGAGCATTTGGTTCATATGGCAGTTGTTTGGCATCTTGCAAACAAACGTCAAGGAACCCAGAAGGCAAAAACCCGTTCAGAAGTTTCTGGAGGTGGAAGAAAGCCTTGGAGGCAGAAAGGAACAGGTCATGCAAGGCAAGGCTCCATTAGGGCTCCTCAATGGAAGGGAGGCGGAGTAGTTTTTGCACCAACGCCAAGAGATTATTCTTTTAAGATGAATAAAAAGGAGAAGAGGTTAGCTTTAAAATCTGCTTTAACTTCTAGAGTACAGGAGAATAAATTTATTGTTTTGGATGAGCTGAAGCTGGACGAAATTAAAACAAAGAAATTTAAGAATGTTTTAAATAATCTAAACGTTGGCAGAGCTCTTGTAGTTATTCATGAAAGTGATCAAAATGTTGTCATGTCTGCAAGAAATATACCTAATGTGCGAACAACGTTGGCAAGCTCTATGAATGTGTATGATATATTAAAGTACAACACAGTTATTGTAACGAAAGCTGCTATAGCAAATATTGAGGAGGTGTATGCATAATGGCAAATATTCAATATTATGATGTAATCCTCAAGCCGGTGATTACGGAAAAGAGTATGGCTTTAATGAGCTCTAAGAAATATACATTTTTAGTTCATCCTGAAGCAAACAAAATTCAAATAAAAGAAGCTGTTGAAAAAATGTTTTCCGGGACAAAGGTGAAAAAAGTCAATACAATGAACTTAAAAGGAAAAAAGAAGAGAAGAGGTTATATTGTTGGAAGAACTTCTAAGAAAAAGAAGGCAATGGTACAGCTTACAGAGGATAGTGCAGAAATTGAAATTTTTGAAGGATTATAATTTTGGAAGAAGAATAAAGAAGTCACAAGCAGCTCTGTCCCTTATTTTGATAGATAAGCAGGAATTGGAAAGGAGAAACAAAGATGGGAATTAAAACCTATAACCCATATACACCTTCTAGGAGAAGTATGACTGGTTCTGATTTTGCTGAGATTACAAAGAAGACTCCAGAAAAGTCTCTTTGCACCTCTCTTAAGAAAAATTCAGGGCGTAATAACCAGGGAAAGATCACAGTCAGACATAGAGGCGGTGGTTCTAGAAGAAAATATAGAATAATTGATTTTAAAAGAAAAAAAGATGGTGTTCCAGCAACGGTTATTGGAATAGAATACGATCCGAATAGAAGCGCAAATATTGCATTAATCTCCTATGCAGACGGAGAAAAGGCATATATCCTTGCTCCAGAAGGATTGACAGATGGGATGAAAGTTATGAATGGATCCCAAGCAGAGGTAAGGGTAGGAAACTGTCTGCCTTTGACAGATATTCCAGTTGGTACCCAGCTTCATAATATTGAACTTTACCCAGGAAGAGGGGGACAGTTGGTGCGTTCTGCGGGAAATAGCGCCCAGCTTATGGCAAAGGAAGGAAAGTATGCCACTCTGAGACTTCCTTCTGGTGAAATGAGGATGGTTCCTGTTATTTGCAGGGCTACTGTGGGAACAGTAGGAAATGGGGAGCACAATTTAATTAATATTGGAAAAGCAGGAAGAAAGCGTCATATGGGTATTCGGCCTACAGTCAGAGGATCTGCCATGAATCCTAACGATCACCCTCACGGCGGCGGGGAAGGCAAGACTGGAATTGGACGTCCAGGACCAAGTACTCCTTGGGGTAAGCCTGCACTTGGCCTTAAGACGAGAAAGAAAAAGAAACATTCAAATAAATTGATTGTAAGAAGAAGAGATGGTAGAACAATTAAATAACTGACAAGGAGGTAGTAGCAATGGCAAGATCGCTGAAAAAAGGTCCCTTTGCTGATGAGAGCTTATTGAAAAAAGTAAAAGCGATGAATGAAGCTGGAAGTAAGCAAGTAATTAAAACATGGTCACGACGCTCAACAATTTTTCCACAGTTTGTGGGACATACGTTTGCAGTCCATGATGGAAGAAAGCATGTGCCAGTGTATGTAACCGAGGATATGGTTGGGCATAAGTTAGGAGAATTTGTAGCAACAAGAACCTATAGAGGACATGGAAAAGATGAGAAAAAATCAAGGGTAAGGTAGTTTGAAAGGAGGTTTCATCCATGGCAAGAGGACATAGATCCCAAATCAAAAGAGAGAGAAATGCCCAAAAAGACAGCAGACCATCTGCAAAGTTATCTTATGCAAGAGTCTCCGTACAGAAAGCATGTTTTGTATTAGATGCTATTCGAGGAAAAAATGTACAGACTGCTTTAAGCATTTTAGCATACAGCCCAAGATATGCTGCCAGCATTATTAAAAAATTGTTAGAGTCAGCTATTGCAAATGCTGAAAATAATAATGGAATGAACGTTGATAAATTATATGTGGCAGAGTGTTATGCAAATAAAGGGCCAACAATGAAGAGAATCAGACCGAGGGCACAGGGAAGAGCTTATAGAATCGAAAAGAGAATGAGCCATATAACCGTTGTGCTTGATGAAAGATAAGGAGGGTAAGAATGGGACAGAAAGTTAATCCTCACGGCTTAAGAGTCGGTATTATTAAGGATTGGGATTCCAAATGGTATGCAGAGGCTGATTTTGCAGATTATTTAATTGAAGATTATAATATTCGGACGTTTTTGAAAAAGAAATTATATAGTGCAGGTGTTTCTAGAATTGAAGTTGAAAGACAGACAGACAGAGTGAAAATTGTAATTTATACAGCTAAACCTGGCGTTGTTATTGGTAAGGGAGGACAAGAGATCGAACTTACAAAAAAAGAATTACAAAAGCTCACGGACAAAAAATTAGTTGTAGATATTAAAGAAATTAAAAAGCCAGATAAGGATGCTCAGTTAGTTGCTGAGAACATTGCACTCCAGTTAGAGAACAGAGTTTCTTTCCGAAGAGCAATGAAATCTGCTATGTCCAGGACAATGAAGGCAGATGCCCTTGGAATTAAAGCAGCTGTATCCGGCCGTCTTGGTGGAGCTGATATGGCCCGTACTGAGTTTTATTCAGAGGGTACCATTCCTCTTCAAACTTTAAGAGCCGATATTGACTATGGTTTTGCCGAAGCAGATACTACTTACGGAAAATTAGGAGTTAAAGTGTGGATTTACAAAGGAGAGGTACTTCCAGCGAAGGGAAAGAAAGAACAGGAAGGGAGTGATAAATAATGTTAATGCCTAAGAGAGTAAAACGTCGTAAGCAGTTTAGAGGCACTATGAGAGGAAAAGCAACAAGAGGCAATAAGATTACGTATGGGGAATATGGCATTGTGGCAACAGAACCATGCTGGATTAAATCAAATCAGATTGAAGCGGCACGTATTGCTATGACCCGTTATATTAAACGTGGTGGAAAAGTATGGATAAAAATATTTCCAGATAAACCTGTAACTACAAAACCAGCAGAAACACGTATGGGTTCCGGTAAGGGAACACTGGAATACTGGGTAGCAGTTGTGAAGCCTGGGAGGGTTATGTTTGAAATCTCCGGCGTATCCGATGAGATAGCAAGAGAGGCGCTGCGTCTTGCGACTCACAAGCTCCCCTGCAAATGTAAGATTGTTTCTAGAGCAGATTTCGAAGGCGGTGAATCAAATGAAAATTAATAAATATGTAGAAGATTTAAAGGCAAAATCAGCTGCAGAATTAGCACAAGAATTAGTGGCTGCTAAAAAAGAACTTTTCAATTTGAGATTCCAAAACGCAACAAACCAATTGGATAATACAAGCAGGATAAAGGAAGTTAGGAGAAATATTGCGAGAATCCAGACAATTATTACACAGAAGGCAAAGGCTGCTGAGTAATAATAGAAGCAGGTTGCGCAGAAATGGAGGTTATGATGGAAAGAAATATGAGGAAGACTCGTACGGGGAAAGTAATTAGCAATAAAATGCAAAAAACAATCGTTGTTGCAGTGGAAGACCATGTAAAGCATCCTCTTTACAAAAAAATTGTAAAAAGAACATTTAAATTAAAAGCTCATGATGAGAACAACGAATGCAATATTGGCGATACTGTAAAAGTAATGGAAACAAGACCTTTATCAAAAGAGAAAAGATGGAGACTCGTGGAAGTAGTGGAAAAAGTGAAATAAAAGATTGAGAATTTGGATAAGTCTCAAAGCTGGAAGGAGATTAAGGATGATACAACAGGAAAGCAGACTAAGAGTTGCTGATAATACTGGTGCAAAAGAATTGCTGTGTATCAGAGTTATGGGCGGCTCCACAAGAAGATATGCTAATATTGGTGATATAATTGTTGCTTCTGTTAAAGATGCAACGCCAGGTGGTGTTGTTAAAAAAGGAGATGTAGTAAAGGCTGTCGTCGTACGGACTGTAAAAGGAGCCCGCCGCAAAGATGGTTCCTATATAAGATTTGATGAAAATGCCGCTGTTATTATTAAAGATGATAAGACCCCAAGAGGAACTCGTATTTTTGGGCCGGTAGCCAGAGAACTTAGAGAGAAGCAATTTATGAAAATTGTATCCTTGGCTCCGGAAGTATTATAAGGAGGTGTCACCATGGCAATGATGAAAATAAAAAAAGGCGACACTGTAAAAGTAATCGCTGGTAAAAATAAAGGAGAAGAAGGAAAAGTTCTGAAAGTCAATCCATCAAAAAGAAAGGTGTTAGTAGAAGGCATCAATATGGTAACAAAACATACAAAGCCTTCCATGTCAAATCAAAACGGTGGAATTGTAAAGCAGGAAGCATTTATTGACGCTTCCAACGTAATGTACCTTCACAACGGCAAAGCAACGAGAGTAGGTTTTAAAATGGATGGTGACAAAAAAGTACGTTATGCAAAATCAACAGGCGACGTCATTGATTAATCGTAAGAGAGGAGGTCTGGAAGTTGAGTAGATTAAAGGATATGTACAAAAATGAGATCGTAGATGCTATGATCAAAAAGTTTGAATATAAAAATGTTATGGAAGTCCCTAAGCTTGAAAAGATTATTATTAACATGGGCGTTGGGGAAGCGAAAGAGAATGCAAAGATTTTAGAGTCAGCAATGAAAGACTTAGAAATAATCTCAGGCCAAAAACCAGTGATGACCAGGGCAAAAAAATCTGTAGCAAATTTTAAGATTCGAGAGGGAATGCCTATTGGATGCAAGGTAACTTTGCGAGGCGAGAAAATGTATGAGTTTGCTGACCGACTAATTAACCTGGCATTGCCAAGGGTGCGGGATTTTCGAGGAGTGAATCCCAATGCTTTTGATGGAAGAGGAAACTATGCACTTGGAATAAAAGAGCAATTGATTTTCCCAGAAATAGAGTATGATAAAATTGATAAAATTAGAGGGATGGATGTTATTTTTGTCACAACTGCAAAAACCGATGAAGAATCCCGTGAATTGTTAAGATTGTTTAATATGCCATTTGCTAAGTAAAAGGAGGTAAATTCATGGCTAAAGCAGCAATGAAATTAAAACAGCAGCGTAAACAAAAATTTTCTACAAGGGAGTACAACCGTTGCAGAATCTGTGGCCGTCCACATGCATATTTGAGAAAATACGGAATTTGCAGAATCTGTTTCCGTGAGTTAGCATATAAAGGACAGATACCAGGAGTAAAAAAAGCCAGCTGGTAAGGGTGCCTGAAAAAAAGACACTACTTAGTTGAAAATGTTAAAGGAGGCAATTGAAATGACGATGAGCGATCCCATTGCAGATATGCTTACAAGAATTCGTAATGCAAATACTGCAAAGCATGACACTGTAGATATTCCTTCTTCTAAGATGAAGTTATCTATTGCAAAAATTCTTTTAGATGAAGGTTATATTGTAAAATATGATCTTGTAGAAGATGGTAAATTCCAGACAATTCGTATTACATTGAAATATGGAGAGGACAAAACGAAACGAATTATTACAGGATTAAAAAGAATTTCAAAACCAGGTCTGCGGGTTTATGCAAATAAAGAGCAGCTCCCAAAAGTTCTTGGAGGACTGGGAACAGCTATTATTTCCACAAACCAAGGTGTTATTACAGACAAAGAAGCTAGAAAATTAAATGTAGGCGGGGAAGTATTGGCGTTTGTCTGGTAAAACCCTAGTACAGGATTTGGTAAAAGAATGAAAAATAGGAGGTACGGGCATGTCACGTATAGGAAGAATGCCAATCGCAGTACCGGCTGGAGTCACCGTCGATATTGCAGAAAATAATAAAGTAACAGTAAAAGGTCCTAAGGGGACATTGGAAAGAGTGTTGCCAAAAGAAATGGAAATGAAGTTGGAAGGCGATGTTATAACTGTTTGTAGACCTAATGATTTAAAAAAGATGAAATCATTACATGGATTAACAAGAACATTGGTGAACAATATGATTGTAGGTGTTACAGCAGGATATGAAAAGGTTTTAGAAATAAATGGAGTAGGATACAGAGCCTCCAAGTCTGGGAAAAAACTAACACTGAACCTTGGATATTCTCATCCAGTCGAAATGGAAGATCCAGAAGGATTAGATTCAAAAGTGGATGGAAATAAAATTATTATTTCTGGAATAGATAAAGAAAAAGTTGGCCAATACGCAGCTGAAATAAGAGATAAGAGAAGACCGGAACCTTATAAGGGCAAAGGTATTAAATATGCTGATGAAGTAATCAGGCGTAAAGTTGGTAAGACTGGTAAGAAATAGATAAGGAGAGTGTGAAAATGGTTAACAAGAAATCAAGACAAAGCGTCCGTATAAAAAAACACAAAAGAATTCGTAACCGTTTCAGCGGCACTGGAGAAAGACCTCGTTTAGCTGTATTTAGAAGCAATAATCATATGTATGCTCAAATTATTGACGATACTGTTGGAAATACGTTAACATCAGCATCAACACTGGAAAAAGAATTACAGTCAGAATTGGAAAAGACGAATAACGTAGATGCAGCAGCATATATAGGAAAAGTCATTGCAAAGAGAGCTTTGGAAAAGGGAATTACGACAGTTGTCTTTGATAGAGGCGGATATTTGTACCATGGAAAAGTAAAGGCATTGGCAGAGGCAGCCAGAGAAGCTGGCTTACAATTTTAGAAAGGAAGGAGATGAACACATGAAGCGTACAATCATTGATGTAAGCAACTTAGAATTGACAGAAAAGGTAGTATCCATTAAACGTGTTACAAAGGTTGTAAAAGGTGGTCGTAACTTCCGTTTCACAGCCTTGGTCGTTGTGGGAGATGGCAATGGGCATGTTGGCGCTGGATTAGGCAAGGCAACAGAAATTCCAGAAGCAATTCGTAAGGGTAAGGAAGATGCGACAAAAAAACTTGTCACAGTAGCCTTAGATGAGAACAGCAGCATTACCCATGACTTTACTGGAAAATTTGGCGGCGCATCTGTACTCTTAAAAAGGGCTCCAGAAGGTACTGGCGTTATTGCAGGAGGACCAGCCCGTAGTGTGTGTGAGCTTGCAGGAATCAAAAATATTCGTACAAAATCTTTAGGATCCAATAACAAGCAGAACGTAGTGCTTGCTACTATTGAAGGCTTGCGCCAGCTAAAAACTCCAGAAGAAGTAGCGAAGAGCCGCGGGAAATCCATAAATGAGATTTTAGGCTGAGAGAAAGGCATGGTTATAAAAATGGCAGAAAAATTAAAAATTACTTTAGTAAAATCTACAATTGGTGCAATTCCTAAACATAGGAAAACAGTTGAAGCCCTTGGTTTGAGAAAGTTGAATAGAACAGTAGAAATGCCAGATAATGCATCGGTAAGAGGAATGGTGCAGCAAGTAAGACATTTAGTAAAAGTGGAAGAAATCTAATAACAGGATAAGGAGGTGTCGGTATGGAATTATCAAATTTGCGGCCAGCAAAAGGTTCTAAGCACAGCAACAATTTTAGGAGGGGCAGAGGACATGGCTCAGGTAATGGTAAGACAGCCGGTAAAGGACATAAAGGCCAAAAAGCTCGTTCAGGCGCTCCTAGAATTGGGTTTGAAGGCGGACAGATGCCATTATACAGAAGAATTCCAAAAAGAGGATTTACGAACAGAAATGCAAAAGATATTGTAGGAATCAATTTAAAAGCTCTGGAGGTTTTTGAAGATGGAGCAACGGTTTCTATCAGTACCCTTATGGAAAAAGGCATTGTGAATAATCCAAGAGACGGGGTAAAAATTCTTGGAAATGGAGAATTTACTAAGAAGCTTACTGTTCAGGCCAATGCATTCAGTGCATCTGCAAAAGAAAAAATTGAAGCTCTTGGTGGAAAAGCAGAGGTGATTTAATGCTCCAAACACTTAAAAATGCGTTTAAAATTAAAGATATCAGAGATAGAGTTCTTTATACGTTTGTTATGCTGATTGTGATTCGCTTAGGTTCCCAGCTCCCTGTTCCCGGAGTAGACAGGACATATTTTGCTAATTGGTTTGCTAGCATGACGGGGGACGCTTTTAACTTTTTTGACGCATTTACTGGTGGATCTTTTCTGCAAATGTCTTTATTTGCATTGAATATTACTCCCTATATTACTTCTTCGATTATCATGCAGCTTTTAACAATTGCAGTTCCCAAATTAGAAGAAATGCAAAAGGAAGGAGAAGACGGGAGAAAGAAGATTGCTTCCATTACCAGATATGTGACAGTAGGATTGGCCTTATTGGAATCTTCCGCAATGGCCATTGGTTTTGGGAGAAGCGGACTGCTGGAAGAGTTCAATGTTCTTAATATTATTACAGTTATTGTAGCGCTCACAGCAGGTTCTGCATTTCTTATGTGGATCGGAGAGAGAATTACAGAAAATGGTGTTGGAAATGGAATTTCCATTGTACTTGTTGTAAATATTATCTCTCGTTTGCCACAAGACTTTGTTGCTTTGTTCGATTTATTTATAAGGGGAAAAAATATTGCTGTTGGGTTATTGGCGGCTTTGATTATTGGGGCTGTTATTCTGCTCACAGTTGTTCTTGTCATTGCCTTGTATGGCGGGCAAAGAAAAATACCTGTGCAGTATGCAAAAAAAATACAGGGCAGGAAAATGGTTGGCGGACAGTCTTCCAACATTCCTTTAAAAGTAAATACTGCTGGAGTGATACCTGTTATTTTTGCATCGAGTCTTATGCAGTTTCCCATCGTTTTGACCTCTTTAATGGGAGTAAATGGCTCAGGAGTTGGGGAATGGCTTTTAAGAGCTTTAAATTCCTCTTATTGGTGTAGGCCAAGTGAACTGAGCTATTCCGTTGGATTACTTGTTTATATTGTTTTGGTTGTCTTTTTTGCATATTTTTATACATCCATTACATTTAATCCTTTGGAGATTGCTGAAAATATGAAAAAACAAGGTGGCTTTATTCCTGGTATTAGGCCAGGCAAACCAACGAGTGATTATTTAAATAAAATCTTGAATTATATTATATTTATAGGCGCCATTGGACTGGTTATTGTGGCAGTAATTCCTATTTTCTTTAACGGTGTGTTTCGAGCGAATGTTTCTTTTGGAGGAACTTCTCTTATCATTATAGTAGGTGTTGTTTTAGAAACCGTAAAGAAAATAGAATCTCAAATGCTTGTACGAAATTATAAAGGTTTTTTAAATGACTAGCCAGTTAGAAATTGTAGCTAGAGGCGTAGAAAAAGGCGCTGGACAGGGCGATTGCTTTGTCCTGTCATTGCCTGCGTAAAGTATAGTTCCACTAGAAAGGGGTGTGGAAAGGTAAAGTGAAAATAATAATGTTAGGGGCTCCCGGTGCAGGAAAGGGCACTCAGGCTAAAATGATTGCAGATAAATATGGGATTCCCCATATATCAACAGGAGATATTTTTCGGACAAATATAAAAGAAGGAACAAAGCTAGGCAAAGAGGCAAAAGAGTACATGGATCAAGGACGGTTAGTTCCAGATGAGCTGACCGTGAAAATTTTGCTGGATCGGGTAGAAAAGGAAGACTGCAAAAATGGATATGTGTTAGATGGCTTTCCAAGGACGATTCCACAGGCAGAAGTTTTAACAAATGCTTTAGGAAAATCAGGAGATAAAATTGATTTTGCCATTAATGTTGAAGTGCCAGATAAGGCGATTATTTCAAGAATGTCTGGAAGGCGGGCTTGCTTAGCATGTGGTTCTACTTACCATTTGGAATACAATCCAACAAAAAAAGAAGGCATATGTGATTCTTGCGGCAGCGAAACAGTGCTTAGGGATGATGATAAAGTTGAGACGGTAAAAAAGCGTCTTTCTGTATATCATGAGCAGACCCATCCTCTCATTGAATATTATAAGAGGAAATCTATTTTATATGAGGTAGATGGTACTATGGATATGCAAGATGTATTTCAGGCAATTGCCAATATATTAGGAGCATGATGTATGGCTGTATCAATTAAATCTGAAAGAGAAATAGAGTTAATGCGGGAAGCGGGCAGGAGACTTGCTATTGTCCACAAGGAACTAGGGCAGGCGATAAAGCCGGGAATTTCCACTTGGGAAATTAATCAAATAGGAGAGAAATTAATCCGTAGCTTTGACTGTGTTCCAAGTTTCCTAAATTATCATGGATTTCCAGCATCTATTTGTGTTTCTGTAAATGACGAGGTCGTTCACGGGATACCAAAAAAAACAAGGATACTGCAGGAAGGCGATATTGTCAGCCTAGATGTAGGATTGATTTATAAAGGATATCACTCTGACGCTGCCAGAACCCATGGGGTAGGCAATATTGACGAGGAAGCAAAGCGGCTCATTGATGTGACAAAACAAAGCTTTTTTGAAGGAATTCGTTACGCTAGACAGGGTTGTCATCTCTATGATATATCCAATGCCATTGACACCTATGTGACAGCCAACGGATATGGAATTGTAAGAGATTTAGTAGGGCATGGAATTGGAACAAGTCTTCACGAAGATCCTCAGATTCCTAATTTTAGACAAAAAAGAAAAGGTGTTAAGTTATCCAAAGGAATGACACTGGCTATTGAGCCAATGATCAACCAAGGGAGATATGATGTAGTATGGATGAAAGATGACTGGACCGTTGTGACAGAAGATGGAACTTTGTCAGCCCATTATGAGAATACTGTGCTGATAACAGACGGTGAGGCGGAGATATTGTCAATATGATTGGAGAATTTGCAAAGTCAAAGGCTGGCAGGGATAAAGATCATCTTTATATCATAGTTGAGGAAAAAGAAGAATATGTATATTTAGTGGATGGAATTTATAAATTGTTAGAAAAACCAAAGAAGAAGAAAAAAAAACATATTCAATTAGCCTATAACAAAATAGATAATCGCATCAAAGAGAAGTTAAAAAATAACCTGGCAGTCCAAAATGAAGAAATTAAAAGAGTGATAAAGCTTTATAAAGCTGGAAGTCAGATTTAGGAGGTAAACAGATGTCAAAGGCAGATGTTATTGAAATAGAAGGAACAGTAGTAGAGAAATTGCCCAATGCAATGTTCCAAGTAGAGTTAGAAAATGGACATAGAGTATTAGCCCATATTAGCGGGAAGCTGCGCATGAATTTTATTCGAATACTGCCAGGGGATAAAGTGACCATTGAATTATCTCCTTATGATTTAACAAAGGGAAGAATCATATGGAGAGATAAGTAAAGAAAGATAAATGCTTGATAAATGTATGCATTTATGATATAATGAAAAACGGTCTCTTTCGAAAGGAGGATTTTAACATGAAGGTTCGTTCATCGGTAAAACCAATTTGTGAAAAATGTAAAATCATTAAAAGAAAGGGTAGAATCAGAGTAATCTGTGAAAATCCAAAACATAAGCAAAGACAAGGTTAATGCGTATTAAAATGTGTGTAGGATAAGAAGTATTCTGCACTTGAAGTTGTGTATTCCCATGCTTTTTTGCATGAGAAGAAAATAATAAGGATAATTTTAGGAGGTGTAATGCTCACATGGCTCGTATTGCTGGTGTTGACTTACCAAGAGAAAAACGTGTAGAAATTGGCTTAACTTACATCTACGG
>CANOLZ010000008.1 GCA_947567075.1 uncultured bacterium | reverse complement strand
TTATAAATAATAGAAAAATGTTTTCTCATTTTCTCAACTATGATTGGATATTTCATCTTAAAAAGTTCCTTCTCTTTTAAAATTAATACAAAAAATGCCTCTATATTTCTTTTATTTTTCTCTAAATAACATAAAGCGGAAAATACAAATTTAAACATTATATTTTCCACTTTACCTGCTGTCTATTACCGATTATAATAATTTAAATGATCCATATGTTTTTTTATATTTCTCTCGATAAGTTTCATATTTTCCTTTGTCCAATTTATTGTTATTTTTAGACCTTCTGAAATAGGAACACTTGCTTCGAATCCTAAAGCTTCCCTTGATTTTACTGTGGAGGCAAAACGCTTTCCAGAATTATCCCAATCCCTTTTTGGCAAATACTGAATCTTCGATTCACTTCCAGCCAGCTCTTTGATTTTTTCTGCTAATTCTGCAATAGTTGTCTCTACTCCTGATCCAATATTATATACGTCTCCCGGTTCTCCTTTTAAAGCACATAACCTCAATCCTCTGCAAATATCTTCAACAAATATAAAATCCCTGCTTGCCAGCCCCTCATTTTCTAAAGGAATTTCTTGTCCAGTCAAAGCTTTATATATAAAAGTAGGAGTTACATTTCTCCAAATAGTAGCATATGTTCCTCTCCAATTTCCTGCTCCAAGCACTTCACCTGGTCCATAAACGTTCTGAAACCTGGCCCGTACTATAGGAAGATGATGCTGTTTATGATAATATACAGAGTAAAACTCTCCAATAATTTTAGAAATTGAATAGGGGCTGTCCTGTTTTAGCTCAATAGGACTCTCTTCTGTCGTAGCCATCGCTGTATCGAATGTCTTTTTAGCAACAGAACATCCAGCAGAAGAATACACAATTTTTTTCAAGTTGCAAAATTCTTTTAGTCTCTCAAAGAGCTTTAAAGTAGTGAGGGTATTATTTTCGTGATCTTTAATTGGATCAAAGATGGAACTTTGGTTACCATGATAAGTAGCAAGATGAAAGATATAATCATACTCATCGGACAAATTAGACAAAATTCTAAAATCTGTAATTGAGCCTTCATAAAAAGTAATATTAGAACTTTTCGGCAAATTTGTGATTTCAGAAGAAAGTAAATTATCAACAATATGGACTGATATATGATTAACATTTTCTGTTAATAGCCTTGACAAGTTACTTCCCACAAACCCAGCTCCACCGATAACCAGTACTTTTGTATTCTCAAACAAAGAATAAAAATCATTTGTCATTACTTATCTACTCCTTTTAAATGTGTGTAGGTTTGACTAATTCCGTATCTTTTATACCACTCAATTGTTTTCTTTATTCCTTCTTCTAAAGGCGTAGAAACAGACCAATCAAAATCCTTATTCGTTTTTGAAGGGTCAAGTAAAATTGTATAAACGTCATCTTCTCCTCTCTGACGTACCTCTACATCTTTTTCCAGCGTAATATCTAATGCCTTTAATGTAGCATCAAACAACTCTTTAATAGCATAATCTGAACCGCTTGAAATATGGTAATATCCTTTTGATCCCCTTCCATCTACTGCCTTCATCACACATGCAACTAAGTCTTCTACAAAAATGAAGTCCCTTCTTGTATCGTTTACAAAACATTCCTTGCCTGTTGTCAGTCTGCTGTAAAAGGTAGGTAAAGGACCACTTAAGTTTCTAGGCCCATAAGAATTTGCTAAACGAAAAGAAATAAAATCCAGTCCTGACAATTCTATATATAGTTCTCCCCCTGTTTTGCTTATAGCATAACTGCTGCCTCCTTCACAAAGGCCTGCAAAATAAGGATGTTTCAATGTAATTGGTTGTTCAATTGGTTTTAAACCATAGCAAAGAGCTGTCTGAAAGTAAATTAACCTTTTTATACCAGCTTCTGCTGACGCTTTGACAATATTAACTGTACCAACAACATTTGTCATTGCATCTTCGTGCCAGTTATCTGGATCTTTATAAGAAGCAGCAGCATGAACCACTATTTCTGGTTTAAATTCTTTAAACGTCTTATCTACAAGCTGAGAATCTCCTATGCTCCCTTCAATTACCTGTAAATTATCTTGTGGAGTCAAATTATCTCTTCTTCCTGTTTGGTAATTATCTATTACAACTACCTGATCTCCTCTTTCCAGTAATTTTTCCGCAATATGTGAGCCTATATGACCAGCTCCACCTGTAATTAATACTTTCATTGTAAAAGCCTCCTTTGTTGTACATTTATAATATTAACGAAATCTGTTTTTAAAATTCAATGTAGAACAATCTTTTAGAGGAAAACTTATCTTTTTCCCCTCTGCCGCTGATTGATAAATTCCTAAAACTAATTCTAGGGCTCTACGTCCAGCCTCTCCGTCTACATAGGGCTTTCTGTTATTTCTCACTGAATCAATAACATCTGTATAGAGAGGAGTGTGGCCAAATCCATAAACATTGGGAGGATTTTCATGAAATTCCTTTTTTACTGTATCTGGATCATCTAAATAATCTGCAAAATTCCATTCTTCAATTATATTTACAGAATGTCCTCCAGCTTTTACTGTTCCTTTTGCCCCAAATATATACAATGTCTCTTCCAAATTATGTGGGAAAATGTCTGTTGTTCCCTCCACTATACCATAACTTCCATTGGCAAACTTGATTAATGCAATTCCCATATCCTCAGCTTCTATATATTCATGATTCAGTTTGTCCGTCATTCCTATGACCTCTTCAATCTCATCTCCCATCATCCAGCGAAGTAAATCTATATTATGAATACATTGATTCATTAAAGCTCCTCCATCTTGTTCCCAAGTGCCTCTCCATTTTGCCCGAGAATAATAATCCCAATTTCTGTTCCAACGGACATGGGCTGTCCCATAAAAAAGCTTTCCAAAACGCTTTCTTTCTATGGCCTCTCTAATTTTTTGAATAGACTTATTAAATCGGTTTTGGTGGCACGCACAAACTTTTACACCCTTTTCATCTGCATGTTTGATTATTTGATCTGCGTCATGAAGGGACAGGGCAATGGGTTTTTCAATAATTAAATTACAGCCAGCATCAATACAATCCATTGCAATTCCCGCATGTTTTCCACTCTCTGTAGCAATGGCAACAAGTTCAGGCTTTTCTTTATCCAGCATTTTTTTATAATCTGTATATTTATGAATTCCTTTAGGAAGTTCAAATTTTGCAATCTTCTCATCCATATTTCCTTCAACAATGTCACAAATAGCCACAAAATCCAACTTATTTTTTTGTGCTGCTGCAATATGATTAGGTGAAATTCTGCCACAGCCTATTAATGCATATTTCATATTTAAAAGTTTCCTTCCTTTCTATCAGATCTTATATAGAATAAACGAAAGACTCTATTTTGTCAATTCATTCTATTATTTATCAATCAAGACTTTGCCAATATATCATATATTTTATACAATTCCTTTTCTTCTAAATTCCAGTTGTATTTTTCCACCACCTTTTTCCTTCCATTATCTCCCATCTTCTTTGCCAACTTCCTATCTTTTAATAATTTATTAATTGCATGAACAATCTCCTCCCCATTTTCTGGATTAACGGCTATCCCACATTCAGACTTTTGTACAATGCTATTCCATAACGGAAAATTAGAATGAACAACTGGTAATCCTGCAGCCATATACTCAAACATTTTAATAGGCAATGCATAATAATAATTAGGGTTATACAATAGGGTACATACTCCAACAACACTTTTTCCATATAAGTCATTTACTTCCCCTCGGTTTAAATAACCCATGAATTTAACTTTTGACCCCAGCTCCTCTGGAAACTTATTTTTTAAATAGTTTGCATAATCCTCTCCTATATTTCCAGCTAGTAAACACATACCTTCTATTTCTTTACTATATTCACATAATTTAGATATCCCCCTGTCCTCCCTCATTCCTCCTGAATAACATACAATACTTTCTCTCTGCTCCATATTTCCATTTTGACATTGTATATCACTTAACAAAGGGTAGTTTCTTACACAGGACAGCGCTTTCGTAATCTTTTCAAATCTTTTTTTTATATGGGGAGTGGCAGCTATAATTCCATCTGCCTGCCTTCCCCACCACCATTCTTTTATTTCTGTCCAATACTCAATAGCTGTTCCTATCCACTTATTGAGGTTTTGGATGCAATATGCTTTCTGCTCTCTAGGCGTGTCCTCATGTGCATCATAAATGACCTTAATTCCTTTCTTTTTTATATACTTTATTAAAGGCAATAACGCATATTCATGCAAATGCACAATAGAAGGACTTTCTTTCCATATGGCTGATAATATTTCATTCCTTAGTCTTCTTTGATTTTTCCATATTTCCGGCATATTCCACTGCCATCCAAAAGCTTTTCTATTAAAAGAATAAAATTTTATAGTTACTCCATCTTCTTTTTCCTCCCCTGAATCCCCATAGCAGTCAGAAGTAATATAGGTTACATTATAACCTCTCTTTACAAGGGAGGCACACTCCTTTTTTAATATTCTAGTATCATCTTTGCGATGAACAATTCCAACATGAACTACCTTCATATTATAAATCCTTTCAATGCTGTTGTCCTTTAAAAAAATCACATGTCCCTTTCACCGTAGCAGATATTCCACAATATTTTTCTGATATATCTCTAATTTTTTGTGCAACTTCATGTTTATCTTTTCCATTATAAATTCGATTATAAAATTCGATTATGGAGTCTATCTGTATCCTTTCCTCTCCCTCAGGCAGTTTTAATATATAATCCGAAATATAGGGGAATATATCTAATTTGGCTGATGTAATCATAGGCATACCTCTCCCCATATATTCTCGTGATTTTAAGGAGGATGATAATTCTAATTTCTTTCTATGTATCCCCAGACATTCTACACCTATATCACATTTATCATAAATATCATTCAGCTCTTCCCCGTATTTCCTTCCATAAAAAAACACTTTCTTTTCAAGATGGCATTCTTGTACTAATTTCTTATATTTTGTCACCTCTCTTCCTTCTCCAACTAGGTGTAAGTAACAAAAAATATCCCTTTCTTTTTTATAGTACTCTGCCAATCCTTTTAAAAGACGATCGTAACCATGCCAATACTCCATACATGCCACAGCAATTAAATGAATTCCGTCCCTGCTCTTATTCACATTTCTTAATGGTATTAATTCATAATTGATCCCGTTACTCATATGTAACACTGGAATACGAAATATAAAATTCTCCTCTGTAATAGCTGCAATTCTATTAATATAAGGATATAGCTTTTTACGATATAATTTATCCAAAAATAAATTAATCTTGTCTAATTTATTATTTTCACATTCTGGATCATAAGGATAAGTTGGGATTTCAAGTATCACTTTTGTATACTCACTTTTTAACTTTTTTAATAAATGGAAAAAAAATGTATCTCCCATTCCATAGCGGATATAAACAGCTTCATAATAATCTCTTTTTACTCTTTTACATAAAAAATAATGAGCCATTACCTTTCCCAAAATACCATTCTTTCCAAGGCAGCAAAAATTATTTTGGGAATCAATAAAAAAAGTGTATCCATTCTTAATATAAGTAAAGTCTACGTCAAATCCCTGTCTTTTAAATTCTTCATACTGTGCTTGTATTTTTTTACAAATTCCATCTCCATTAGCATTTGTAAAATCCCACACTGTCATAAAAAGCAGCCGCATTCTTTTTTTACCTCAAATTTTATTTAATAACATCAGTAATCTTACTGCTATTTCAGAAGAAAGAGATTGTCTCCATCGTTTATAAAAAAATGCCTTTTTTAAAACATCTTTGATGGAATAGGTATCATGGGTAAACCATCTTGCCATCTTGCATTCTCTATCATTTATTTTTTTCCCAAATACTCTGTCAAACTCTTTTGCTGTCGTTCTTATATCTGAGTTTCCCTGCATTGTTTTATAAAACCACTTAATTCTGTTTTTCAATGCCATAGAAGAGATACTTTCCTCTGTTCTTCTATGGCTGCAAGCTATTCTTTCATCAAATTTCGCTTTTCCAAACTTTTCTACCAAAATTCCTGCAAGCCAATCGTGAGAGGTTATATTATTAATATTACATTGTAACAACATTTCTCTTAGCTTTCTATTCAATATAATAGAGAAACCTTGATAAACACTGTCTGTTAATGCCCTTTGAAAATTTATTTTATATTTTGGAGGGGAATAAACTCCTATTACTCTAGATAAATCTTCATTCACCAGTTCATATGAACTGTGAAAAAGCAATGGAATTTCATCCTCTTCCTGTTCCATCCATTCTACTGCCCATTTTACTTTATTAGGAAACCAAATATCATCTTGATCTGCAAACGCCCAAAAGTCGCCTTCTTTTGCAATTTCTAATAATTTCATAAAGCTCTTGCCATATCCAATATTGCTTCCTTCAACTATAACCAACTTATACTTTTTTTGTAAGGCGTAAAGGCGTTGAATCGTATGATCTGTTGATCCATCATCTCTTATGAATATTTTAATATTTTCATAAGTTTGGTTAACAATACTTTCCACTTGTTCTTCCAAATATTTTTCGCCATTATATGTGGACAGTAACACATTTACCTGTTTCAAATTATATTCTCCCACCTAACATTATCCTAGTAAATCACTTTACTACATATTTCTAAAAAAATAGAAACATTTTTATATATTCAATGGATAATCTGGAAATTCTCCATTTTTATTTAAAGCATTTTTTACAGCTTCCAAATACCCATATTTGTCCTTTTTTGTAGGTTCCAGCATAGATCCTTCTGCCCATTCATTCCAAGCAGCTAAAAACAACATGTCTTTTTTATAAATCTCTTTTGTCCTTCTTATTTGTTCTGTTAAAAATTTTTCAAACAACTGAGGGGAAGAATCTGTTAAGACTAACCCATGTTTTCCCTTTCTTGGTGTATTATCCCAGCCACTAAATGCCCCTGGTATTCTTTTTTCATCTACAGGCTCTCTTTCCAGTATCCGTTCCCACACCTGACTATAATCCATTTTCTCTAACTTAGTTATATCCATGTTTATTTTTATTCCTGTTTGTTTTTGCACTTTAGACAAAAACTTATATCCATACTGACGTATCCACATTATTAACCTACTTCTGTGATCTGCGAATGCATATGCAGGCTGATGCTCTACACCATAATCAAACCGAGTATCATCTCTATATTTTTTCATTCCAAAATAATAATTTTGATAAGCCATGGAAATTCCTGGAAGTCCAGCTTTCTTAGCATCTCTTTGCCAGTAATCTAACATACTGTTTAAATCTTTAATATCCTCAGGATTAAAAATTAATAATAATGGCTTACCATCCACTTTTATATAACGAGAATCCAGAAAAAACGGAAGCAAATATTGGAAATGCTCCTCCCAGTCCTTTTCCCCTCCATATGTTTGAGCAATTAATGTTGAATTATCCCCTCCCCATGAATCTGTCCAGCTATGATTTGCCCAAGATATACAATATCTTATTGAAATATTTTTATTTTTTAATAATAACTCTAAAGGCTTTTCCAATAGTTTTTTTCCTTCAATCCAATAATGATATATACAAAATCCAAAAATACCATATTTGTTTGCCAATTGAGCCTGCCACGCCAGTACTTTCGGATCCAATAGATTATAATAATAATTGTTTAATGGAGTTACTGGCTGTTCATGTCCATCAAATAACGGAACAGCCTTCTTTACATTTGTCCACTCAGTAAATCCCTCTCCCCAGAACTTATCATTTTCAGGAATCCTATGAAATTGAGGTAAATAAAAGGAAATAATTTTCATTCATCCATCTCCCCCACATCATTAAATGTTTCACTTATATGGTAAAATCTATTCAAGATCTTTGCTAAAGATTTAGGCCAAAAACGACAAAACATACGTAGATCTTCCTTTGTCCTTTCCTTATTTGCTATTAAAATAGATGTTGTTGACTTTGTATGAATTCGATGTTCTATAAGTTTTTTATGAATATATATAAAATTTCCTTCATACATTGACATCCTTTCCCAAGCATCCCAATCTAAATTGCTTTTAAAACCACTTCTAAAAATTCTTTTAGGTAGATTTTCTTTTACATAAGTTACAGATGGACAACAAATAGGATTTCCAAATGACAATATGAATCTTCTCATTAACATATTTGGACGGCCCCGAAGATACTTCAAAGGAAATAACATTACTTTTTTTATTTTTATTAAAAAGTTCTCTTTTCTTTTTTTTTCATTTGTCCGCTCCCAATAATCAGAAAAAACAATAAGTACATTCCTCTCTTTATTCATTCGTCTTATGACTTCTTCTGTGTAATAAGCGCTATAAATATCATCTTGATGGCAAATAGTAACTAATTTTGTCGTCGCTTTATAAAAGGCATAATTCCAGTCTTTTGCAATATCGTCCTCTCCCTTTCTAATATAAAGAGGTAAATTATATTTGTAAGATACCTTTTTAATATGCTGATTTGGCGTTGAGGTTACAATGATAACTGCGCCTTTTTTATTTTGAAGTAACAGAGACTGAATGGTATGTTCCAGATATTCACTTTCTCCATAAGCACATACGGCAAAGGTATGATCCTTTTCTGTATACATCTCGTCTTTGTCCCCTTCCACTCATTTAGTCTCTTTTGTTTTTTCATGAGTTCTTAAGGCCACTTCGGCTGTTAACACTTCTATTTTATCTTCCAGCTGTGAAATTTTAATTGACATTGTAAACATTTTTTCTATAAGCAAGAATAAAATCATTAAATAAACAAAATTTGCAGGTGATTGGATACCAAAATAATTCGACATATAATAAGATATTTGAGGAATAAACCCTAAAATTGATAATACGAAAGCAAAAGTAACCCAAAAAATTGCGTCTTCCATTTTTACTTTAGCCCTTTTAATTTTATGCAATATATATGAAGCAGTCGCTAATGCACCAATTAAAAGCGCCCATCTAAGCATTGTAGACATTCCTATTTCTCCTCCAATTTATCTCGAAACCACTGAAAAATAAAGATAGAAAAAAACATATGCAACATATAATTGATAGAATGCCCCAAACTAAAATAACTGGTTCCTGCCATTCTATCTATCATGTGAACTTGAACTTCTTTAATTTTAATCCCACTGTTAATGAGATATGCTAGAGTATCTGGCTCTGGGCTATAATTTATATGATATCCAAACTTTTTAATCATTCTTTTATTAAATAAACGCATTCCAGAAGTAACATCTCCTATATAGGTTCCCCCTGTTGTAATAAAAATGGCATACGTAATCAATTGACTGCCAATCATTCGAATATTTAATGGTTTTCTTTCTGATACAAATCTAGAGCCAATTACAATATCCACACAATACTTTTCCATTGCTTTTAACATATCTTCTATATACTCTGCTTGGTGTTGTCCATCTCCATCATATTGAATTACATAATCGTATCCATAATAATTTGCATAGCGCATTCCTCCCCGTATGGCTCCTGATAATCCTAAGTTTACTGGCAAATCTAAAATATTGTATCCCCTTCTTTTGCATATTTTTCTAGTATTGTCAAAAGAGCCATCATTGATAATGACATAGTCATATTGTGAATAATTTTCTATAAGGTTATCTACAACCCTTTCTATATTTTGTTCTTCATTAAATGCTGGAATTATAATGAGTGGCTTCTTCATTCCAGAATTCCCTCCTTAGAATATATCCTATAAATCCCAAAATTCTGTTCCTTTTTATAAATGCTGTCTTTCCTAAGCTGTAAGTCTCTGTTCCCAACGATGATATAATCTACATTAAGCATTTTTAGGGCTTCTTCCTCCCTAAATTCTGTCACATCATAGTCATTATAAATAGCATTATATAATTGTTCATAACTTACATCTGTATCCCTTATTAAGCTTTTATTATCAGGCATTCCCCTAGCTATAGGAACTGATATTCTTGATGTATACTGTCTTACTTTTGGAGATAAGTCTTCTTCAAAAAGTACCCTGGGAGAATCCATTTTTTCTAACATATAGTCTGATAAATATATAATTTCATTTGGTAATTTATATAAATTTCTATATGAATCAAAAAATAGCTCTCTTTGAAATATATTTACTCCAAAAAAATACACAGATAAAACAGAACAAAAAATAAAGATTTGTTTTTTCACCTTTAAAAGCATAGGCAATATATCGCTAAATGCAGCTGCAATAGTAATATACATAGGTAAAATCCACCATAGTCTCCAATAAACGTCTACCCCTGTTATCTTTTGAGAAATAAAATTAGAAAAAAGAGGATTTAAAAATGATAAAAAGAGACATACTCCAGGAAAAATTAGTAGAAAGACTTGTCTTTTCTGTTTTAAATATATAATGGTAATCACTGACATCATATATAATAAAATATAACCTTTATCCAAAGTGCCAATTGTTACTAAATACCATACTTTCCAGCTAACTGGCTCTTTATTCCAATAATCCAGCCCCGAAGAAGTAGAAATAACGTATAAAAAGACCCCTGCCCCAATTAATAGTGCAGGTACTGCAAAAATGGATATTACCTTCATCACTTTCCAAATCTTTTTATCTTTATTTATTGCAAGCCAAAACAAATAAGGAAGTTCTAATACTATATAACAAATGGGAACTAAATAAATACCTACTATGGAAAATGCACCGCCGCTAATCATAATCATAATCTTTCTTGCCCATGACACTTTTTCATCATGGCTCTCATAATCCTCTATCTGTTGGTAGAGCATCATTGGAAATACTAAATTAGCTAAGAGAGCTTTGCCCTGCCAAATTCTTAAAAGCAGAAAGCATCCTGGAGAGCGCACTAAGTAACCAGAAAATATATTTAAAACTACATAAAAAAATAAAAGTGCAGCCACCCTTTCCTTATCCTTAAACATACTTCTTCCAATATTATAAACTGCTGCAAAGCAAAAGGGAAGAAGAAGAAGGGGAAGAAAAGTATGGTAGATAATTACAGGAGAAATTTGAAATATCTTTGCCAAATAAGCAACAAATAGTTCCCAACTAACTATAGGAGGCTGAAAACCCTGATTCCCTCCTTCCTCCTCTGTACCATTGTAAACATAATTATTAGCAAATTCAATACGATTCTCTTCCACTGCAATGTTTGATATAGAAATATAATATCCATCATCATCATCTTCATGATATAAAAAAGTACTAAGGCAGGTAATAATAAAAATCAAACTAAACACAGGCAGGAAAATAAAATTGCTTTTTATTATGTCTTTAAAATCCTTCCATCTTCTTTTTCCTTTTTTTTGTTTCTTTAAGTAAAAAAAACAAAATAAGCCTATTGCTAAAGCAATCAAACTAAATGTATAAGTTAAATAGTCAAACTTCGTTTTTATTATCATAAATGGCATAGCTGCTATTTCAAATAATGCTATAATCCACAAAAAACCTGTCACTAAACATAAACTAAAATTTGTATTTCTCTTACTTGTAATACATACAGTGCTACCTACAAGATAACTAAAGTATACCAGGCAAACAAGTAGTATTATTCCCCGTGTAATCATTTTATTGTTCTCTTTTCTTTATGGTATTATAGTACTGTTCAATGCCCTCATGAATTTCAACCATTTTTCTATTGTACAATCTCATAATTTTTTGATTATTTAAAACAATTCGTTCTAAATCCACACTTCTTTTGTTCTTATATTTTATATCCATTTGAGGATACCACTTTTTTATTATTTCAATAATGTCGTTTATGCTTACTCCCTTACCTGAACTTATATTAAAGATTTTGTCTTCGCCATGGTAACTTGCCAGTAAAGCAAGCATTTGACACGCATCTTCTATATATATATAGTCTCTTACAATACTCCCATCCCCCCATACTTCTATTGCCTCACTATTTATTGCCTTTTTTATAACTGCATCAACAAATCCTACTCCCTTTGTATAATCTTGTCCCGGTCCATATGGATTCGATAATCTTGCTATTAAAATGTCCGCATTTTTTTGTATGGCAAATGTCATCATTGTATTTTCCATACACAGTTTAATATTACCGTAATGATTAATGGGCCTTGGAAGCGACTCTTCTATAATAGGTTGTTGATTTTGAGTTCCATATATTGTTCCTCCAGAAGATAAAAAAATTAGTTTTATAGCACATTCGCTTACTAATTTACATAGTTTTACAGTTTGTATAAAATCCTTCTCATAACCCCTCATATAAAATTCATTAGAATTCCCAGGATTTATTGTAGAAATCCCATGATATATAATATCTTTATCCTTTATTATCTTCTCCAAAAGGGATTCATCGAAAAAATCTCCCTGGATATAATGAATTCCTTTCTGAGGAATATCTGGTAAGTCACAGTCAAAGCAATAGACATCATATCCCTTGTTAAATAGGCAATTACTTAAATTTTTTCCTATAAATCCATTTCCCCCTAGTATCAATACTCTATTGCCCCTTTTCATCCTCTTGTATACCTTTCTCTATGATATCATAAACTTTTTTTGCCTCTGCATCCCAAGATGTACCTTGTGCAAATTCCAAACCTTTCCTCCTGATTTCATTCAAGTTTTCTTTGTTGTTGAGATAATACTCTAAATCGTTAGCTATTTCAATGGGATCGCAAGATAAAACAATGGAATTGTCTTCATTTATTAACCAATTATTATGAGGGCCTTTTGTACACGCAACTACTGAATTAGAGGCCATTATTTCTAGAGGAAGAAGAGATAAGTTAGTCGTAGACATAACAAGACATATGTCGCACTGGGAATATATATCCGAGAGCTTTTCTAACCGAATATTTCCTCCATTCACATGATGAAATGGAATTTCATAATTGCTCACGTCCCATCCTGCAAAAATAACTTCCATCTCTTTAACTTTTTTATATAATTCAAATAAAGCTAATAGACCTAATTCGAAAGAGCGCCTTGGAGTAACTGGCCTTGCATAGAAAAATATTCGGTTCACCTGATCCTTTTTCATTTTTGGCCGATACAATGTATGATCGTAAGAAAACTGATAACTTTCTGTCCTCATTCCATATTCTTCATTTAACTTTTTTTTCAGCCAATTCCCCGCAGTTATACCCCGAAATCCAAACCGATATGTATTTTCTGCAAGAAGGAATTCTGAACCTATAGGATAAAAGTAAGGTTCATAATCTTGTATAAAATAAAACTTAGAAATTGTATTATCAAATTTCCTCACATGGTAAGCGGTCTGCCATCCTGTGGCAATCGTTCCATGGGCAAATCCCATACTCTCTACCGAACAAAATATTTCTATTTTATCATTTCCAATGTTGTAATAAACTTTTAAAAATTCTCTAAGTTGTTCATCTGTTTGAAATCTTTGACTTTTATATAGATAAATTCGGTTATGCATTCCTAAATTCTCTAAATAGGTTATAAACCGAAAAATATTCATATGCCCTCCAGAGCCTATATCTAAATCGGGAACAACCCAATTCAAAACTGTGCTTCCCTTAGCCTTGTCCTTTTCTAAATTATTTAAAGGAATTTTGTCATTATCTAGTGTATATCCATAAAACCCAATTACATCTATTTTTGAATAGTTTTCATCTATTTTATTTAAAACTCCTGACATTCCCTCTTCTTTAAAAACTTTATGCACCTTTTTCACAATATTTTTTATTTTTCTCATTTCCTATTCCCTCGTCTGCCTATATTGCTGTGAAATATGTCTATCTAAAAATTTCTGATACCAGTAAGGATAAAATGTATAATGTCCTCCTAAATATCCTGCTACATATCTTGATAAATTTCTCCAGACTATATAATTAAACTCTTTTAACTTCTCTTTTTTACTTATCTCCATTTTTTTTACATACTTGCTATCTATGTATATATGGCGAAAAGCTGCTGGCAATACAAGATACCATTTCTTAATATTAATATATTGATGTATCACATAAAGAGCCTTGTGTTCATCAAAATATCTTCCAAAATAGGAGGAAATTTTATAGTTGTGGGAATGGTAAACTGGAGCAAAAGGACAATACACTTTTTTATATCCCATCTCTATCATTTTTCTAGCCCATATCTGATCCTCTGAAAAATTCACATCATCATAGGGATGTTTTTCCCATATACTTCTTCTCAAACAGGAATTATTATCACTAAAATATGCCAAAAGATGACGATATCCCTCATCTTTCTTATACCTCTCCTTATCATCTAGATAATATATTGTATTATCCTTCCCAAAACCTTGAAAATGCATAGTTATGTCCCGTTTATCTATAATGTTGCAATCAGGATATGGATAGTGGATGCCAAAGCCTCCAGCAATATTATCATCTAATTTCATTGCATTGATCAAATTTTCCATCCAAAATTTACTTGCAGGTATTGCATCCTGAGTAATAAATATAATAAACTCTCCAATTCCTTTTTCGGCTCCATAATTTCTAGTCTTTCCATGTCCAAAATCTTGGGGACGTATTTGGTATAGTTTCGTATTATATTTTTTTATAATTTGAATTGTGTTATCTTTAGACCCTGAATCTACACAAATAACTTCAAATTCGTATTTTGTATCTTGTCCAAATATTTTTTCCAGCACCTGATCTAACAATTCTCCACCATTCTTTGTTGGTATTATAACACTAACATCCATTATTCTATTCGTCACCTTTCCAATTTGGATTCTATTTTACTTCTCTCATCTTTCTGAATTTTTTTCAATAATACAAGATTTTTCCAGGCTCTGAATTTTTCCATTTTTTTACTTAATATATATTTTTTTTAAGAAGTCACGCACTCTTCTTTTCCTTTTTTTCTCACTAATCATTTTCTCATTCATATATTTCTCATTCATATATTTCTCATTCATATGTTTCTCATTAATAATATAATATACTACCTGTTGTACTAGATCCTCATTGTCCTTTATAACCCAATACTCAATAGACACTTTTTCATATTCATTATTCATTAGTACAAAATATGGATGGACATCTGTAAAATAATAATCATTATAAATATTTAACTGGGCATTATGGGAAAAAATTTCAATATTCTGCCCCACTCCCTCTTTCCATGCTTCTATCTTTTTAATTTTAACTATACTATTTGAGTTAGTCAGAGAAATGATAATTTGATTATATTGTGCATAATCCTTTAAATCAATGGAAACCTTATTTTCACCATAAATTGTCCTAAAATTCATTATTTCTTTTTCCAACTGTGAATTTTTTACTTTGCAATGAAAGGGATGGAACATCTTATTTATATCTATTTGATTTATGTTTACAGAAGTTATAGGAAGCTTATGATATAATTCTGAAAGTTGTTCATTTTCATTTTTTGTATATTTCTGAAAATTCTCCTCCATCTTTTTATATTCTTTTTGTTCTAATTCAGAAATTCCAAATTTGCTAAAAATATATTTTATTTCCTCTTCTTTTAACAAGCTAATACTTAAACTGGACATAATAGCTCGATAAAATATAAAATGGATTGGCACTGAAAAATAAAAAACCCACTCATAATCGATGACATTCCATCTAGCATCATTTATAATAATATTACTAAAGATTAAATCAATATTAGCAATATTACAATATTCCAATTCTTTTGATATACTAGTTTCCCCAAAAATATCAATATACTCTTTTGTCTGTTGAAATTCATTATTAACTGTTAATCCTTTTAAAATCTCATAATATTCTTCTAAAAATTGATAAATATATGACAGCTCGTTAAGCCTTATCCTCTCTCCAAGCCATTCTTCTGCACTTACCCCGTCTAAATAAGGGAAAGATACGCTACCGTCATCTAACAAATAGCAATCACATATTCTTATTTTTTTTTCCTTTTTGAACATATGGGTCAACTCATTATAATGCTTATATATATCCTTAACGTGAGATTTTGCATCCTTTCCCAAAGGTTTTTTTATTACCTTTTTATATCCTTTGTCTTCAACAATGGTAGTCAATATCTGGAACTCTTTTTTTCGCTCCCTTGAAAACTTTGCATATATAACTTTATCCATTTGTTTGCTCTTTTCTTTCTATAATTATAAAAAATGAGTTTGAAAATTCTCTAAACATTCCAGAGGATACAATACTTTGAAATGTTTTTGTCTCATCAAATAAAATCAATCGATCCATATCAAAGTTTCTTATATTATCTATTAATTCCCCAGATTTTGGCAAGTATTGATCCGAATAAATTGTATGGGGTAATTTATAATCTGGATATGGATAATAAAATTCATAACGAAAAAAACCATTCTCTTCTAACAACTGAATTATTTCATTCCTATTAAAGGTTCTAACCTTTGTGTCATAAGAATATCCCTCAATTCCTGTAAACATTTCTCCTAAATGATCTTCCCTGCATCCTGCAAAATACTTTAACCCAAAACGATTTTCTATTGCTAATAAAATTTTTCCTCCTTCCTTTAGCATATTGTTTATTCTATTTAAAAACTCTGAATAAGGATTACGTGATGAAATATAAGACGCCGCATATTCAAATACTCCAATCAATGTAACATAATCAAACTTTTCTTCCATTGATGGAGCTATTTTTTCAAAGTTTCCAACTATAATTTCTATATTATCATAATTTTTATTTCTATATGCATTAATCATACTTCTTTTTTTTGAAAGCTCTATGGCACATATTCTTTGTAACTTTTGAGCAAAACAACCGGTGATTGCTCCACAGCCTGCTCCCACTTCCATCAAAGTTCCTTCTCTCCTAAAAGGATACCAATTCACAATGTTTTCCCTTATTGGTGACAAATGATATAAAATTGGCCATGAAGCTGTTTTATAAGACATGATTTGCAGCTGTTCCACTGTATTATTTTTAGCCATTTCCAGTAATGTGTCCTCTACATCCCCATCTGAATAATAATCTTGTCCTTCATAAAATTCTAAATTCAATGTTATATTTCCTATTTTTTCCATCATCTTCATACCTTTACCTATAAACAACTTTTGATTCCATATCAAAAAAGCCGATTGTATTTGAATCTGATATTACATGGATATTACAAACATCATATAATCTATGGTATACAACAAATTCCTCTCCTTCATATCCTGTACAGGCAATAGATAATAAATACTGTCCCCCCTGAAGTCTCATTTTCTGATAAAATGCAACTCTAGCCACATTTCCTTCTCTTCCCTCTTCTAAATTTCTTTTCTCAAGCATTGTATTCGTTCCAGTTATTTCTGTCCCCTTTAAGTCCTTAATAGTAAAAGCAAAAATAGGGTTTTTTAAATGGGTTTTAAATAATACTTTAAATTCAATGGAAAACTCTTTTCCTTTAAAAACAGAAGTTGTTGCCCTATGTGCTGAATCAAAAATTCCAAAATCTACTATTTCAGCCTTACCATTTCCATACTCCACAACATGAGGATTTAAAGTAAGTTGATCCTTCCACATCTCAGTTTCTTTAAGTTCCTCTATCCTTCCCTCTGGCTCTTCCTGGATTTTTATTTCCTCCTCATCCTCGTATTGATTGACAAGTATTTTTCGGTATATATTTACTACATCTGGAGTATTTCCTATTTGTATTTGCTGGCCCTTATTGATCAGTATACACTTGTCACAATACTTTAATACACTGCCTAAATCGTGGGAAACAAATAAGATTGTTTTTCCCTGCTCCTGAAATTCATTAAACTTTTTATAGCATTTTGCCTGGAAAAATATATCCCCTACGCTCAAAGCTTCATCTACAATTAAAATATCCGGATCCACATTTATAGCAACAGCAAAAGCTAATCTTGCAAACATTCCGCTAGAATACGTCTTTACAGGCTGATATATGAACTCTCCTATTTCTGCGAACTCAATAATGTCTTGTACTTTTTCATCCATTTCTATCTTTGTATATCCCATCATTAGTCCATTCAAATAAATATTTTTTAGTCCTGTATACTCCATATTAAATCCTGTACCTAATTCAAGAAGAGCGCTGATTTTCCCCTCAACTTTTACTGTTCCACACAAAGGCTTCAGAACGCCTGTTATAATTTTAAGCAATGTAGATTTTCCTGAACCATTGGTTCCTATAATACCTACACATTCCCCTTTATATATTTCAAAATCAATATCCTTTAAGGCAAAACAATCTGTATGATAGGATTTTTTCCTGAGAAAACTCCATGCCTCTTTAATACGGTCTGTCTGCTTTTCATATAACTTGTACGATTTACTTACTCCACTCACCTTGATTACAACATTCGACATAGAACCCTCCATTCTTGAATAACATTTTGCTCCTAAACCCCAATGAAAAATACTTCAAAGCACATCTGCAAAATGATCTTTTAATGTTTTAAATGCCCTTTGCCCTATAAAAAAAATAGCAAAAACAATACTCCAGAAATAAAGGGTCATCATTGGTCTTTGCCAAAACCATATTTTATCAATAAAACTATCCCTATAGCCTTGAACTATATAAAACATTGGATTCAGTTTAAATACTAGCAAAAATGAACCTAAATCCATTGTTATATAATTCCACATAATAGGAGTCAACCACATCCCAATCTGTGTCACTATATTTACTATCTGACTAAAATCCTTAAAAAATGGGGTGATGGAAGACGTGAAATAAGCTATAGAAGTAATAAGACAAACAAGACATATTACATAGTAAATAATCTGTATCATATGAATTCCAGGAAAACGACCCATACATAAAAAAACAAACCATGCAAAACCAATAAAAAAAAGATGAATAAACAATGAGGACAGCACTTTCACCAATGGTAATACACTAATGTGAAACACTACCTTCTTCACAAGATAACTATACTCAATAAAGCAATTCGTTGCATTCACAATCCCTTCTGCGAAAAAGAACCAGGGCACAATGCCTGCTATCAACCATAAAACATAGGGATAATTTCCAGATATAGGTTCCGCCTTAAATCCAATTTGAAAGACAAACATATAAATCATAACTGTTACTGTTGGTTGAATAAACGCCCATATTATACCAAAATAGGCACCCGCATATTTATTTATGAAATCATTTACCGCAAGACTTAAAACCAATCTTTTATTTGATAAGACTTCCTTAACCGTACCCATTGTCTCTCCTTTGTTATTATGCCATAAATTTTTTTATACTTTTGTATACTTTGTTCACAATTTGACTTTTTCGCAAAATATTGCTATTTTTTAGGCAATATATCATTCCCCTATTTGCCATTCTTATAGCATTCTCGTTGTTTTTTCTAATATATTTCTCTGGAATATCTCTACAGTAAATAGGCGGTTTTTCATATTTTTTATTATATATATTACAGGTGGGAGCATGGTGGGCAATTATATTCTCTACTGCATTATAAAACTGTTCAAAGCCTGCCTGCATATTTCTCCCTTTCATAAACTCTAAAGCCTTTTTTGACTGTAGCTCCCTCTTTTCTCCATCTCTTAGCAAGTCTATCACTGCCTGTGCAATAGAAGCCGGGGAGTAATGTGCCAGCGTAATGCCATCCTCATAAAAATCATAGAGATTATTCTCTAAGTGAATATCCACTACAGGCAGACCTGAAGCCATCATTTCAAATGGGATTCTTGAAGGATTCGAAGCGCTAATGCATAATCCTACTACAGTCTGATTATATAAATCATTACATTCTGTTTTTGTTAATATTCCCAGGTTTTCATGCTCATACCATATTTTTTGCTTTTTATTGGAACCATAAAATAATATTTTTACATCTGGACAACAGGATTTCACAATACCCAGAGCCTCAACTCCCAGCTGGCTGCATCGTCTTGGCTTTTCAGGCTGGTAAATAAAACATACGGCCTGTTCTCTCTTTTGTTTCTTATTATAATATACCGTAAGGTCTGCACAAAAATCAAAAAACTGAGACTTCTGCCCAAACTCCTCTTCCATTTTTTTGCTTAACCATCTGCCTATTGTTAAAGTATTTAATCCATATTGATAAGTATCACATATTTTTAAATAATCTTGTCCAATTGGATAAAAGAAAGCTTCAAAATCTTGAATAAAGTAGATCTTCTTTGCCTTAGTCTTATATTTCTTTACTACTTCTGCAGTATACCAGGCTGTAGCAAACATAACATCATACTTGCCTCTTAACTGATATCCTAAATAATACTCTCCCCGAAAAGAAACATGTCCAAAATATTTTTTTACCAAGGCCTGCACCTCTTTTACATCTTTTATCTGCCCTCTATCTTCCATGTATAAATCACATGTATAACCCTTTTTAGACAAATATTGAATATGGTCAAATAAAGTCCTTTGTCCTCCTGAGCCTTCCCCATCTAAAATATTAGGCATAATCCATGCAGCTTTCTTCATAATATCTCTCTACCTATCCTATTTTACCTTATTCTCTCATTAACTGCAGCAATACAATACAGGATTTTAAATTATTTATATAATAAAATCTTCTCTTCTGTGCCTTATTCTTAAATACTGCATTTGTTGTTCCTTCTTCTATATGGCAGACCTTCGCCTTAGGAAGATACTTCATGGAAAAAGAATCCCTGTCAGCCATAAAACGTAATATGTTTTCTTCTCCATACATAAATGTCCTGCTGCAAAGTCCTTGATAGTTGTTAATAAACTGGCTGCTGAATATCAAACAGCTTCCATGTAATTGATAATCCCTCATTAATTTCTTTGTTCTTTTTGTTCTATTCCTTTTTATTTTAACATAAAATGTCTGCATTATTTGATCCACCTGAAGAAAGGATAAAAACCACAATAATCCAAAACGTATTGTGCGAAATAAAACATCTTTTTTTGAATAATACTCTCTCTTCACAGGATTTTGATGGCGTCCATTTTTTAAACTAATAATATCAGGGCCTGCTACAGCAAATTTCTTTTGAGCATACATTGTCAATATCACTTGGCAGAAATCCTTTTGTTTTATAAAAACATCATTATTCATCAAAATAATAAAGTCTGCCTTTAACATTGTTTTTGCATATCGAAATCCTATATTATTTCCCCTGGCAAATCCTAGGTTTTTTTTACTCTCCAATACTTTTACTACAGAATACTTTTTAAATATTTGATGCAGCTCTCTTCCACTTCCATCTAAAGATCCATTATCTACAATTAAAATATAATAATTTTGGTATTCTAAATTTTTTAAAATTGTTTCAACAGACTTTTTTGTAACATTTAATGATTTATAATGTAATATAACAAATACAATTTTCACAAGGTTCTCCAACTTAAATACATAAATTTTATTATAACATAATTTTCTTCATTAAACAAATCAGGTATATTTATAAATCCTTCTCATTTCTCTTACATGATTGTCCATACTAAAGGGAAAATCCATCTTGCAAATATTATTGTTCCATCTTTTTAATATCTCTCTAT
Organism: uncultured bacterium; assembly: GCA_947567075.1. Taxonomy (GTDB): domain Bacteria; phylum Bacillota; class Clostridia; order Lachnospirales; family Lachnospiraceae; genus MGBC165282. The sequence goes on along the minus strand of CANOLZ010000008.1, from coordinate 20,266 downwards.
CACTATAGATAGCATTCAAGAGTCTATATAAATCCCCATCCCCCATTCCATAGGATGTACCCCTATCTTTAATCCATCCTTTAGCTCCCACATTCTCACTGGCAATAACAGGCACTCCATAACTTAAAGCTTCCAAGACGACAAATCCATAGGTTTCCTTCCACAGGCTAGGGACAACAAGCACATCTGTATGGTTCATAATTGTTCCTATTTCATTATAACTATATCTGGGATGCACTTTAATAAAAGGCTCTTTTTTTGATAAGGGGAAAAAAATATTTAGTAGAAATTGTTTGTTTCCTTCCTCCCACATGTTTGTTAAGGCCTTATGCAAAACTTGGAAACCTTTATGGGGCAATAAATCTCCTAAATACGTAATTTTTAACATACTACCTTTATATTTCCTTCTCATCCTATGGTCTTTTATGTCCCTATGAGTGATAGGAAGGACAACTCCCTTGCCCTTTATCCCCCTGTCTTCAAATACTTCTTTTGCCAAGCTGCTACTGTAATGAATGATATTTACTTTTTGAAAAATACTTTTATAATATTGAGCCAGCCTCCCATATTTTCTGCCTCCTTTTTTCTCTGCCTCACCCTCCTTTGCACTTCTCATTGTCATTTCTTTCTTTCCATAGCTGCGCAGTCTTTTAACAATAACGCAGTCTTTCCATCTTCTATAAATGCCTGACTGTAAAATAACAATTTTCCAAAATTCCAGACCTGTTTCATTACAGCAGGCACAACGGCTCCCCATCTTTGAACATGCTCTATCCTTGCAGAAAAAATTTACTTTAGGGCACAAGCCATAATAATCATGGACTGTATATATCATTGGAATATGAAGTTTAGCTCCAGCCTCAAAAAACTCTCTATGAATACCCATAAGAGTGTGTACATGAATGACATCTGGGCAAAGCTTTCTCAAAAAATCCATATAAGGAGAAATCTCTCCCTTTGAAATAAATGCTGATACATCCTTTACTCCATTTAATAAAGGGACAGGCTTTGGATTTAACAGTTCATAATTTTCAATTTGGAAATAAGGGGGCTGCTTTTCTATTTTTGTCTTTCTATTCCAGACAAGATATCTTCCTGGCCATAGAAGGGCGACGCTGTCCCCAGACTCTGCCTGACTTAGCATTAAGTCTGTAGCATACTTTGTCAATCCTCCTGTTCTATAAGGGGGAAGGCCCAGTGTATAATGTAATATTCTCATATTCATCACCATGTCTTTCTCTTGGCTGGCAAAGGTTTCACTATAAAGACAAGTCTTCTGTGTAGGACTTCTCTTTATACTACATCCTTTCTTACGAATCGTTTTTCGTATTTTTCAACTACCCCTTCCCAAGTATATCCCTTTCTTACTCGTTCCTTTGCCCCTGCCTCATACGCCTTTCTTTTTGTTTCTGAAAATCCATCTGCATCTGCAATAAGTTTCCTTAAGCTTCCTTCTCTCTTATTCCAGTAAAGGGCTGCCTCTTCTCCTACCTCCCTGTTAAAGCCAACATCTAACAATAAGTTCAAAGGTGTTGCAGCCATTGCCTCTAAAAGGGATGGATTTGTCCCCCCTACTTCATGTCCATGGATATATCCATAGGCATTCTCTCGAATTTTTTTCAATAATTCTCTATGATAAACTACCCCCACAAATTTTATTCTTGGATCTTTTTCGTAAGGGACATGTTCTTTTATTCTCTTTTCTAATTTTTTATTATCTACCTTCGTAATAATAACCAAATCTTTTTTTGTTGGAGAAGCGTAAAACTCTTTGAGCATCCTTTCAAAATTATTCTCTGGCACAAATCGGCCCACAATCAAATAATACTCTTTAGGAGAAACCCCATTTTTTTTCTGCCATTTTCTCCATTCTTTTCCATTATCCAAAATTTTAGACAGTCCCATTTCCCCACCATAAGGAATAAACATTGTCTTTGGATTATAATGCTTATACTCCTTCCTAATGTAATATTCAATATGCTTGGAATCACAAATGACTAGATCTGCATTTTTAACCATCCATCTTTCGGATATTTTCCAATATCCTTTAATCCACATATTCCATTTTCCCCGCATCCATTCATGCCCATCTGGATTCACAAAAATACGTACTCCCAGCTTCTTAAACACTTTTCGAAACAAAGGAAGAAAGGGACCAATGCGGCATGCTAAAATATAAATGACAGGTTGATGGATTTTATATTTGTCAATATAGATAAGACAGTTAACGATTGCTGCTAAATCATAGTATACCGCCTTTGCAGGCCCAATATTAGGCACCTTTATAGAAAAACATCTTGCTCCTTCATATTGAAACTCCTTCTTTTGTCCTGTCATGCAAGCCACATGATATTGAATATGAGGACTTTTCTTATAAGAAACCAGCTTTTCTACAAAAGTCTCAAACCCCCCATATTGAGCTGGTATTCCTTTTGAACCAATAATAAATACGTGCTGCATTTTTCTAGGCCTTTCTTATTGGGACTTTTATCGCCATAAAACTCCATTTAGTATAGCAGAAAGTACATTAAAGGACAACTATTTCTTTTCCCCCTCTACCTTATATATATGGAATCCGAAGGCTTCTTCCACCTTTTTGGCTTCTGCATTTACATCATAATGTTCCTTCAAATAAAGGAGTTTTTCTTTTATAAAAAAATTATCCACAACAAGAGCTTCTGGCACTATATAAGCCCCTTTATAGCAATTATCTATTCCATATTTTTTTAATGTCTTTAAAGCTATTGGGGAGTTGGTCATCCATGTTCCAAAGGAACTCACATTATCATAACAGCCTATTTCCTTGGGACAGAACACAGTCCACTGATAAAAAGTGGGATCTGTAAAAGTATCTATCAAATATAGATGCTCCTTATCCTTACTAATCATCTCATTGAACTGACTTATCCTATTCATGTTTTCTCTTACTTCTTTCCTGTAGTCAAATGTATTTTTCATCCATATTCCTACATTTAGAAATATCAGAACTCCCAGGAGGACTGTCACGGCTGTTTTCCCCTTTTCCAGACTGCTCTCCCCTTTCTTTTTCCAGTAAAAAACAAGGAGAAAAAACATTCCCATAAAAAAAATAACCGATGTTCTGTACGTCCATCTACCTTTAAATAAAAAGTATCCTGTTAGTAAAAAAAATAAACACATTCCATAAAAAGCAGGTAGTAAACTTCTCCTTTTTCCATATAGGATTTTTATGAGAAACATAGACACCCCGCCTATGACATAGGTATTTAGACTATATAAAAACTTATACATCTCTCCTGCATAATCTCTCACAAATTTGCCTATTGTCTTCCCTGTTATTGGAACATTTGTAGCATCCAGAATTTTTTCCAGCCATTCTAAATGAAATATATCTGGGGCTGCAAACTGCCAAGTGGAATAAGATAGGACATCATTCTCACTCACCCCTTCTCCCTCAAAAATCTCTCCAAAACGTATATAATCTAGCTTTTGATAATCCATAACTTCTTCTCTCTTTTTGTTAAACGCCCAATATTCCTTCCATCCTTCTGTTCCTTTATAAAAAGAAAGGTTTACATATTCCAAAAAAAAGATGAGGCAAAAAAAGCATACAAAGACGAGAATATAGTTTCTTAAAACTTCTACCTTCTCCTTTTTTTCCATCTCTGGATCTTTCCATAATTTATAAATTTGAAAAACACCTATCCCTGCCCCAAAGGGCACGGTTACAAGGAAACTCTTAAATCGTAAAAAGCTGCTCCCTATACCCAGCAAGATCCCTGCCCCTATGCTCTTTTTGCTTCTTATATCCAAACCATAAAAGATCAAGGCATAAGCCCCAAAGGCAGCAATAGCTCCTGTCTTTGTATATTGGAGAGACACATATCCTTCTGTAAAAAAGGCAAGTAAAAAAATGAAAGGGACAAAATTTCCATCTCCTCCTCTTCCCCTCTTGGCTAAAACATAAGTTATCCCTGTAAAGGCGCTAAATAAAACTCCATATTGTACAAGTGAGTACCACCGAATAGAAGGATAAAGTCCATAAAGAAACTTAAATAACTTCCCTGCAAAAATACTCATATATACTAGGTACTCTTCCCTTTGGCCATAAGCCCCTTCCGCCATAAGAGCCATGATAGCGTCGTCATTTGTCTCAAAATAAGGATGAAAAAGAAAAATACTAACCAAAAGAAAAAAAATGTTAACACTCACCCAAAAAAGCAATGGATTTTTTTCCATTTTTTCCCCTATCTTCAATGCTAACCCTCTTAACTTCATCTGTCACTCCTTTTATTCATTCCTCTCGTCCTTTATACAATCTACTATCCTTATTGTCAAAGCATATACAACAAAAGGGACTGCCTGGAGCATGACTCTATTTCCAGAATCCCCCACTCCTTCCCTTAATATGCCATCCCTGGCCCAGCACACTGCCACTCCTAACAGGAAATAGCCAGTCCACACCAAATCCATATAGCCAAAATGATATTGCCCCTTGGGAAGGCTAATGAGTAAAATAACTACAAAACATACAAAAAATCCCCATCCACTTTGGTGAAAAAAATTAGAGGCAAATGCCTTTATATTTTCTATATAAATAAAAGGATTTATCATAAGTAAAAGTACATTTCCAAGGGCAAGACAGCCTAATATAATTCCTGGCATCTGCTGTTCCAGATTCCAAGGCAGCCGATGTCTTATAAAAGATAAATAGATAAATAAGACAGCCAAAAGCCCTATCTGAACCCCTGCTTTCTTTTCACTTAAAAATTGGTAAGCAGGATTTAATTCCATAAACATAAAAATTTTCATATAATAGGTAGTTTGGATGAAGGCCACTGGAAGCCAATATACAAAAAACAACCGTTTATTTCCATAAGTTAACAGGGATATGCATAAAATCATAAAGCATAGAATCATTCCTCCTTCCATCCGAAGTGTGGACAAAGAGGCAGCAAAAATACTCGATACTATATGAAAATCAATGCTCTTTTTCTCTTCTCCCTGCCCTCTCCACGCCAAATAAAAAACGAGAAAGAGAAATACCATCATATAATGGTTAGACATCATCCATTTTTCCATAATAAGAAAAGGAGCTGAGGTTCCTAAAAACAGACTGGACATTGCTGTCACAATAAGAGCCTTTTTTCGACTTAACGATTTTAAAGACTCCTCGTACACTGCTTGTACAAAAATAAGGAGAAAATTCAATCCTAAAAAACTCTGAATGCCAAAGCTCTGTTCAAATCCAAAGAAGAAAGGCAAAGTGCCTAAAACAGCTGTTCCCTGACCAGCATCTGTGAGAAAAGAATCGAATACTGGCAGAAGTCTTCCTTTTTCCACAAGGATCCTTGGATACATAGAATAATAATAAACAGAATCATTGGAAATGCTAACCCTTAGTAAACCAGAAACTGCTAAAATAGAACCAGCAAAAACCAATGCACTTCCAAAACAGAGAAGCTTTAGTAATTTCCATTTGTTTTTCCAATCTTTATCCAATATTTGTCTCCAATGATAGTAAGTGTTTCTCCATATTCCACCTATCACAGCCCCTAAGAGCACTATCATTCCAATGCTGACAGGATGTAATGGTATTCCTGTAATAAGGAGGAAAAATCCCCCTAGTATCCAAAGGCTGATACCCATTGGAAAACTTAGCAAAAGAGCCCATGAATGGGGCATTTTTTCCCGGATAATATATAAAAAAAGAAAGCCTGTTAAAAAAAGTCCCCATATGACAAAGACCTGCATAAGAAAATAGCCTTCTGTTAAATGGGAAAGGAGTTGTTCTACCCCTTCATCCATTACTTCTCCACCTCCTCCTCATAATACTCCCTGGACATGACATAAATATGTTCCAGGCTATCTTCCTCCCACAGTACAACCAGTTCCCTGCTTTCTTCCAACCCTTTTAAACAAACATACATATGGATCTCAGAATCAATGAAATGATTATAATACCAATAATGGTTAAAATATCTTCCCATCTCTCCCTCATATTTGCTTAGAAGAAAAGTATAACGCAGCATATCATTGACTGCTCCAAAATCTAAAAAATCTCTGTTCCTCACTTCTTCAGATATCTCTTGCCCATTTAAGGCAGCATCCCTGACAACTTCCTTAGAAAAAGCTTCCACAAAATTATATGTATTCCACCCATGATAATATGGATAAAAGTCAGACTTTCCACTTTTATAGTAATGATCCTTTGTCTTTTCTATCTCTTCCCTTGATAATAAATTATCCCTCACAGAAACCGACTTATTTTTCAAAAGCAGCCTGAAAAATAAGTCTGGATAAATGCCCTCTTCTACAAATGTTTCATGATACATAGCCTGTGTATGATATTGATAGAAAGGCAGAATTCCTTCAAGACGAAAAACATTGTAAACCATATTTCCAAAAATCATCAGAAGGACAATGCACAGCAAAACAAGGCTTTTGTTCCCCTTTCTTTTTTTTAACATAAAATAACTGAATACCCCAAAAGCTGCCATGATTAGAAAAACCTTTCTTGACAAGAATAAAGCTGCCATAAAAACTCCTCCTGCCAGGCAGATATCATGGATTCCTTTCTTCACTTTTGAAATATTCCATTTTTTCATGATGCTTCCCATGCCTTTCCCCATTCCAAAGCTGCTAAAAGCTTTCCCTCAACTTTTGTTCTTTTTTTTTCGATACAGATCATAGTGGCCAATATTATCATAAAATTCATAACCATAATCAGCTGGTGAGTCGCTAAAACCATGTTGTTCAATGTTGAAAACTAAAACGTCAACATCATGGGCAGCGGCATTTCTCGTAATGACTTTAATGTCTGGCCACTGCTGGGCCATTTGTCCAGCTACTTCTGCTGCACCTTCCTCCCCTGCCCTTTGACTGTAAATCTGTATATTCGCTGAATACTGTCTAAAGTACTGTTCCATATCGTTGGGAACAATGAGCTTAGCCTTATCCTGATCTAAAAAAATCCTTTCGCTGATTTCCACTACGCTTTGGGGCACCCCATAAAGGTTCTCAGGAAGTTTCATTCCATCATCTGTATAGACAGTCTCACTTGTCAAAATAAGAATGCCACCTATGCCTGCTATTGCCCCCACCCGCTTCTTCGTCTCTTTCACCTTAAGCAATATTATGGTAAATAAATAAGCAATGACAAAAACAACAGGAAGAAATACATACATGCGGGACACTGTATACAGTTCTGTTTCTCCATAAAAAATAGGAACCCAGACAAACTCCATCAAAATAGGATTCAGCATAAAAAAAAGCAGAAAAAGGGACGGATAAATGATTCGTATCCTCCATTCTCTCTGTTCTTCATGAAGCCATAAAATAAGCAGGGCAAGAAAAAAAACAGCTAGTAAGGTGCCATTTCCAGAAAGTTCCTTAAAATTAAAAATCACTCTGTCCATTCCATTCATCTTTCATTACCATCCTCTCACTACATAGTACAAAAGTCCGTAACATACATTAGGAAGGCAGCAGACGATCCCATAAAGGAAAGGTCTTACCTTTCGTCTGGAAATCCCATGAACCAACCCATAAGCTCCCACCATTGTCGTAGGAATAATTGCAGACATAGTTGTCATAAGACAAGAAGCTGTCATTGTACAAAAAAGAGCCGGATAATATATGTTATTTTCTTCTTCATCCATAATCAAGAGAAATAGAGCAAAGATAAAAGGGATACAAAGAGCTGCCTGCATTCCTTTTCCCCACCATAATCCTGTCATTAAAGAAGAAGTCAAGTTCCCATGAACACCATAATGGCCAAAGATTACTACAAGACTTAATACAAGCATATACACTGCCCACTGTTTGTCATTCCCCCTAAAAAGTCTATCTCCAATAATAGAAAAAATGCAATAGGCATATATTATAAAAATAAAGGGAACAATCATATGCATGAAAATTGCAGGATGGGTCATAACTAATTTGCTAAGAAGGGCCCAGAAAATATTAATAGGGGCTACTGCATCTTTCCACATTTCTCCTACAGGCCTTCCTGTATACTGACCAGAAACTGGCTCAATTTTTAACATGGTATCTGTAAAATAAGCGTCCACAGCCGTCGCAACATAACGAATATCATCATAATGATCAAACCATAAATAGGCAATGCTTGCTGCCTGGAAGACAATATTTATAAGAGTGAGAACAAGAATAAGACTTACATATTTCTCAGCCCTCAGCCTGGACAAGCGCCTTTTCTGATGTTGAAAAATCTCTTTCATCCTTTTTCTATTGATTATTATAGAAAAAATAAAAGTCATTAGGACAATTCCGCCCCAGCTATAAGTAAACACATGGAGGGATGCTTGCACACCAATAATAAGAGGAACTGCCAAAAGCTGGGCTAAGGCAAACATTGTCATCCATCCCATGACAGCCGCCATAAAAACGGAGTGATGGTAACGTCTCATCTGTCTTGTCCATGTCATTCCTATCCCTGCAGGAGTTAAAACCATCCAGAAAAAAATAAGCATCATTTGTATTATATTCCCAAGCATATCTCTACCTCTGCCTTTCTCCATAGTATATCACGTCCTGAGTTAAAAATCCACTTATCCCCATATAGTCCATAATATGCCAGTAAAAACAGGCACTACATATAGTACTACTACTACTATATACCAAAGAGCCATATACATACATTGCACTATCCTTTCCCCCTTTATTCGGACAGGCCATTTATTTCTTTTCTTTCTCTTACTATATCGTATTCCTCCTATGGAAAGAATAAGGGCGGTAATAATCGAAATGATGCCTCCCCGCTTCATTCCAAAAGGAAGAAACTTCATTACAACTTGGTTTTCCCCTTCTTCTAAGGGAATTCCTGTAAAAAGCCCCCCTTCTTCCTTTACGTCATCTCTTCTCCTCCCATTTACCTCTATAATCCACCCCTTATCAAAGGCTATAGGAAGAAGAAGTATTTCCCCTTCTTTGGAGGCAGTCATTTCTATACGGCTTTCCCTCCTGCCAAACTCCACATTTCCTTCATACTCTTCATAGGCTTGGCACAAACGCTGCAATTTATTCATATCAAGGCTGCTCACAAGAATCTCATAATCTCTTCCTTTCTCATCCAAACTTTGGATAAGCAATTCTACTTCTTGATTTTCAAATATCCCTAAGAACACTCCATTGTTATTAAAATGGGCAGGATAATCCAAATTTTCCATATTTTTAATAGTTGGAATGCCCACTGCCTTTCCATTAATAAAAATACGGATATTCTCCTCCTCCCGGTCTCCTCCTGCCCCTGATAAATACAAGGCTTTTTTTCCTTCCACTTTCACTTCCAAAGCTTCCCTATCTATAGCCCCATTTTTTTCCTCATAAAGAACTTGAACCAACTCCCCCATATCTTCTAAAGAACGGGACTTTGCCAATCTTTGAAACATTTGGTTATGAAGATCGATAAAATCATAGCCTGTTTTCCCTGTCTTCTTATCTTCCGAAAGAACTAATCCAAGGGGAAGAGTATACTGATTTTCATAAAGATAATAAGTGCCTGTTTCTCCTGTAGATCGATCAATGGTCACAGTGGCCCTGTCTATTTCTTTATACAGCTCCTCTTCTAGTGGAAAACGGCTGATTGTCCTTGTTACCCCTAAGAGAGCATCCGAAAAAACAGTCCCCCCTGCATCCAAAAGTCTTGTGAACTGACGGCTATATCCCCATTTTGATGCACCTTCATGAAGGGAGGGAGAAATAAGATGGGTCCAGTTGGAAAGAGTTGGCTGCCTTAATACAAGTCCATAATTAGCATTTAGACTTGTATCAGGATTTTTTATCCTTTCCATTGTATTTGGCTCCATTCCAAAAGCTTGAGACAGTTCATTACAAATAAAAATATATTCTCCTTCCTGTTCTGGCTCCTCTCCATATCCTGTTATAAAGTCAGGCTTTCCAAAGAAAATAAAACCATAGAACAGAAGTTCCCCTGCTAAAAGAAAAATCATTCCATTGACCCACCATTTTTTCTGGCGTAACCAAACTATATATAGAAAAAAACATATTGTGCAAAGGATAGCCAGAACATGAAAAACCCTTCTCACTGGAAGTCCGGGAAATTGGCTGTACACCGCTATCCCCACCCCTCCTATGCAAAAAGATGCCAAGATTCCAATAACTGTTCTTCCTACTTTATGTCTTTGAAAGCTGCCTGTATCTTCCCCATAAAGCCTCCCTGCAAAAAAGCAAGCTGTCTCTAATACTACAAAGCTGATCAGGAATCCATTTCGTATAGGATATTGAACATAGGAGCCAAAATGCCATAACAAATTAATACTTTCAAATAAAAGCTCCAAGGTAACCATCCATATATTCGCCCCTGTAAAAATAAGAACCCTTTTCTCTTTTCTACAATGAATCCATCCCTTCACTATCACCGCACCTGCTAAGGAGAGTCCTAAAAGGGTAAACCAACGGGTAGTATAAGCCCCTTTTACTTGTGTTATTATTTGGACATACTGGGAGAGAAGTCCTCCTTCTATGCCACTGCCAAATCTGGCAGACTCCATTGTCTGCAAAAGCTGGGGCAGGACAATAAAAGCGGAAAGGCAAAGACTAGCCAAAGTTCCAAGGCCAAGCTCCCATAAATGAAAATTTCTCTCCTTATCCTTGAAGCAGACAATAGAAAGGCCCCTTCTTAAAAATATATAAAGTAAGATCATAAAAGTCAAATAATAACTGTTTATAAGGCAAAGGCTTAAGATTGTTACGTACAAGGCAGCTTTTCCTTCTTCATAAACCTTCTCCGCTCCCAGCATAAGGAGTGGAAAAAGAACGCCAATATCCATCCATTGATTTGTAATATAGAGCATCATGACAAATCCAGAAAAGGCATATCCCACACTGAAAGCCAGTTGAAAAAAATAAGGCGCCTTTCTTCTTTTATGAAGGTAAAAATACATTGTAAAAGCCATACACATCATTTTCAACATATGAAAAATAGAAAGGCTTTCTAAAAGCATGTCCCTTGGCACAAAGAGGAAAAATATATGAAAGATGCTTAATTGACTGCACCCAGATGTACTCATAGCCATATTCACTCCAAGGGCTGTATACCAGTCAAAAAATAATGACTTTTCTCCATGAAGGACATCATAAATGTGATAGTAAAAAGCTGCAATTTGCTGGGCCATATCATAATAATCAATAGTTTTCTCCCCAAAAGGAAAAATACCCTTTGCCCACAAAATACTAGAAAATAAAATCATAGTAACAAAAGATGGAATAAAATACTTTATTTTACAAAAGCTTTTGCTGAACATATATTTAAAATTCCTTCCACTTCTTCCATTGGCATATCTGTGTCAAAAAGGCCTCCGTCCTCCCTGTACATAGGATGAAGCATAATTTCTATTTTTTTCCCATCCCCTGCCAGGAAACCATACTCCTTAAAGTCCCTTATTCCCCCAAAATAATGGCAGGTATTTACAGGGAGTTTCTTTAATCTTCCATTATAATAGGATTTATATATTTTATGGGGGAGGGACAAATTCTTTGTCAAATTCCTGCTAATGCGCATGGAACGTATAGGATACTTTTCTAAAAGGGGAACAATGACATCCAAAATTGGCTTATTTGTGTGAATGTGATGGTGGGAATCCAAATGTCCCATGGGCAGCTCATACTCCATATATTTCTGAAGCTGGGCATCTATCTCCAAAGCAGCCATTTCCCTTTCTTTTCTCCCCATGAAGAGCCTGTATTTTGTGCTCCTGTGGAAATTTCCATGGAACTTTCCATCTTGATCGCAAAAAAGAGGAGAGCCTTGTATCTCTTTTGTTAAGGGAAAGCCTTCTGTCAAATTCAAATGGATTCCTACCTTGTGGAAAAATCCTTCCTTTCTTGCAATCTTAACTGCCTCATCTGCATAGGGCATATTGGTCATTAATGTAGTGCTGCTTAAAATACCCTTTTCAAAACATTTTGCAATGGCCGTTGTAACATTTTCATTTTTCCCAAAATCATCCCCATTTACTAAGATTTCCATCGTCAAAAATACTCCTTGTCCTTTCCCTTTTTTTCCTGTTATAATAAATAATGGTTGATTATATCATATATTTATGTGAATGTTAAGTAAATGGAGAAATCGAATGAAAGAAAAAAACACTTATCTGTCTTATATGCCTTACATCTTTCTATCCCTTATAGCTCTTTCCCTTCTTTTTCGATGCTTTTATGGATTTTGCTGGTCGGATGAGCCTTTTTACTTTGCCACCTCTTATCGGTTTTACCAAGGAGATTCCCTTTTTGTTCATGACTGGTTTCCCACTCAGCTAAGCTCTATTCTCCTTTTGCCCCTTTTTTCTCTCTTTATTGAGACAACTGGCTCTACCGATGGCATCCTTTTATTTTTTCGTATTTCTTATGTCATTTATTCTTTTTGTATCAGTATTGTTCTATACAGAATTTTTTTTAAAAAGCATAGTGCCTTTCCCTCCCTTATATGCGCTGTATCCTACCTTTTTTATGCCCATTTGAACATTGCAACTTTGTCCTACTATACAATGTCCGTAGGATTTTATCTTCTTTCCATGGCTCTTATTTATCACTTTTATAATCATCAAAGGAAAGGGGCAAGAAAATATCTTCTGTATTCTGGCTTTTTCTTTGCCTTATGTGTATTAAGCCTTCCCACTATGGCTGCTGCCTATTTTCTTGTCCTTTTGTGCATAGGGCTTTTCTTATTGGCAGCTAAAGTATTTCATCAGGAAGAAAAGCTGAAAAGCGCCCAGCTTATTACCGTTTGTCTTTATACATTTTATGGCATTTGTATTCCATTTTTCCTTTTCCTCTTCTATATGTTTTCCAAAATCTCTTTGCCCCAGCTTTTGGAAGCTATTCCTTATGTTCTTTCTGACGAGGAACATATTACAAGTTTATCTTATCCTTTCAAAAAATTTTTTATTGGCATAAACCAGGCATATACATGGGGAGCTTATGGAGGTTATATTCTTATTGGAATCTCCTTTTTATTAGGACAAATATGGATAAAAAAAAGGCTCCCCTTCATCAGCGGAAGCCCTTTTGCCCAAACAAAAATTGCCTTTTTTAAACTTGGAATTGTCTCTTTGACTTTCCTTCTTTTTCTCTGTTATTTTATTTTTAGCCTTGGCCATACAGGCTATTTATTTACTGGAATTACTTTATTTGGCATTGTACTCTATTTCATTACTGAAAAAAGAAATACTTACCTTTTCTTCCTCTTCGTTGTCTCTGGCCTTATTTTGTCCATGGTTTATAGCTACTCATCTAATGGATACTTGTACATTCTATCTATTGGGCATTGTATTTCTGCCCTTGGCTGCATTTTTCTTATATGGGACTTTATGAAAGAGCTGAAGGAAGGAAAAGAGGGGCAGACAGTCCTTTACCGTCTCTTTTCCTTTGGTTGTCTGGTCTCTCTTCTTATCCTTTGCATTCAGACAGGCGTTCTACGTTTTATTAACGTTTACAGAGACGCCCCTCTATCTCAATTAACAACAAAAATAACCGCAGGCCCTGCCAAAGGGCTTTATACAACGGCAGAACATCATAAAATGTATAAAACGGTTTATGATGATATACAAAATTATGCCACAACATCTTCTGGCTATTCTAATAGCCATACAGTATTTTTTACAAAACTCCTTCCATGGGGATATTTGGCAACGGATCTGCACTGTGCCTCTCCTACCACCTGGCGAACAAAATTCAATAGTGAACGTTTAAAACCTTATTATGAAAGGAACCCTGAAAAATATCCAGAGCTTATTTTTGTCTTAAAAGAAGAAATAGGCGCCTATGACAGCTGTGGCGATGTTGTAGGGGATCCCTCCCCCAATGAAAATGAATTAGGAGGATATTTAATGAACTATATAAAGGAAAAGAACTATGAATCTTTAGAATTGGATAGCGGGGTTCTGTACAGAATTACTCAGTGAAAGAGATGCCATGCCCCTTCCATTCACCAATCTGCCCACTCTAACTGATACAGCCTTTGCTTCCCTTTAAATTCTATACTTCCTAGTTCATCCATTCTTACCCAGGGCGGCATCTCTTCCCATACTTCTTCTCCTGTCTCTGTAATGAAAATGATGCCTCCTTTTCTTATCTTTTCCTCTGGAATATTTGTAACGATTTCTACTTCGTATTGGGGGAAGTAAAACTTAAAAATCCAATACCAAAGATCCGATTCTGAGGCGATAGACAATTCTCCCTGTCCTTCAAGAAATGTTTCTAAATTTTTTAGTTCTTCCAAAACAGGTTCTTCATATTCTTCCTTCCAAACGAGAGGATAAGAATAAACTCCCACTCCCATAAAAAAAATACAAAGAGCCACATACACATATTTTTTTAAGTAATTAGCAGAAATGGCTATTCCTAAATACAACAGTCCACATGCAGAAAAAACATATCGGCTTAAATATAACGGCTTTATTACTTTTGATAAAAGGACTCCAAGAAAAATGGTAAATAAATACACAAGAAAGGAAGAAAGCCCTATTCTTATTTCTGACAAATTTCCTTCTTTTTCCTCTTGAAGAACAAAAAAAGCCTTCTTATCTTTAGAGTATCTACGATACAATAGTCCAAAAAAGCAGACGCTTACTGTCAACAAAAAAAGCTCCTCTATGACAGCAGCATCTGTTCCTCCTGCTGGCCAAGAGATAAAAGCAGGAATATTACGAAAAAGTACAGGTTCCTGATACCACCATCCTCCCCCTGCAACTACTTTCGTCTGATTGTAGAATACTGGAATCCATGGCAAATAACCAAAAATGCTTCCTATCATAGAGACAAAAACTTCTCTCAGTTTTTTGAAATCTTTTCCCAAAACAATCCAAAAAACCAATATACAATAAATGACACCTATTGAAACCAAAGCAAAATAATGAGTATAAGCTGCTGCAAGCCCAAAAGCAAAAAGACCTATATCAAACTTTATTCCCTTCCCATCTTTTTTCCATATTTCATATGCGCAAAGGGCAGCTAAAAATACAAAGAGCATTCCCCAAGTATACATGCGCATTTCTACGTTCTTTATCATACTGTTAGGCAAGACTCCCAGAAGCATTTGGAATAAAAAAGCAGTCTTGAATCCAAATTTAGGATATACCCAAAATATACTCATAAGCATCAAAAATAGTATGGGAAGTACAGAGAAAATCTTTAATGCTGGTATATGATACCCAAAAATCATGGCAAAAAGTTTTAATAAAACATAATACAAGGGAGGGTGGACGTCCATAGCAGTCGCCTTGATCATATCATAAAAATTACTGCGAACGAAAATGCCTGTAAACGCCTCATCCAGCCAGACATCATAATTAAAACAAAGCATTATTGTCAATACTAGGATAAACAGAGCTTCTCCCCATAATACAGCCTTATGCTGTCTACGATTTAACATGCTCTCTCTCCTTTCTATTTGCGTATATAGAAATCGTAGCTTCCAAGATTACCGCCAAAGTCATATCCATACTCCCCTGGAGATGAAGAGAATCTGTGCTTGTCTGTATTAAATATAATTATATCCACCTTATTTTCCACTGCCGTCTGACATAATTGATGTATATCAGGATAATCCATTTCCATTGTATCATAAATTTCAGAATATCTGCTCTTTGATGTTTCCCTATTTCCATATAACAGCTTCACCTTTCCGTTATATTGGCGAATATAGGAAAGCAGTTCATTGGGGGCAATAATAAGAGGTTCCTCCTTTATAAGGGCTATATAATCACCTAAAACTATCACATCTTGTGAAAGACCATAGATAGTTTCTTTATCAAGGAGCTCCTTTTTCCTCTCATATACAGGACTTAAGGAAAGAAGGCAAAAGAAGAAAAAAGCAATCCCCTGCTTCCAATATCCCTCCTTTCTTCTGCCAAACAAAAGAGTCAATACTGAAAAAAGAATACAGAAAAAAATGCCTTGTGCATAAACAGTCAATATGGCCAAAGTAATACAACTGCTAAGAAAAAGAAAGATACGTTCCTCTCTGTCCTCCTGGTAATTCCAAAACGAAAAAAAATAGAAGGGGAATAAAATACACACAAAAATATTTTTTCCTGTCCAAGGTGCTAAAAGGAAGGCAAACGTTAGATTTGGAGTGGAGGTATAATACCCAAATAAAAGAAGGAAGCTTACAACAATTAAATACTTTACAATGGATGTTTTATCATTTTTGAGAAAATATAATCCAATTACATAATATACAGAAAACCCCGCCAAGGCAAAGAAGAAGGAAAAGCAAGTATGTATGATAATTGCCGGATGGGTAAAGGATAATCTGCCAAGCATTGCAAAAAACAATGCAATTGGAGACAGAGCCTGCTGCCAATAACCATTCCATCCTGCTTCTTCTAAACCTGTCAAGGGATTATTCCAAAGGAGAGAATCATTAAAATAAGCATCACAAGCTGTCTCAACAAAAATATAATTATCATCCCCAGGCTGGAAATATGTAAACTGTCCCCAAAGCAGGAGACCAAACAAAAGCAAGAAAAGAAAAAAGGCAAGAGGACTTTCTCCTATTGTTTTGCGCCATTCTTTCCCATTTGTGGTAATATGTTGTCTGATATATTTCCAATTACGAAAAGAAGACAAGCCCCCAAAAATTAGAATCGTTGTTCCCCAAGAAAGAGAGAGCCATGTGAGTCCTGTCCTAAATAACATCATTGGCAGAGCAATCACCCAAAAGACAGCAATTATGAAAGTAAATCCTGCTATATAAGCTAATGCAAAAGAACTTTTGTATTTTTTTGTCCTTATAGAAATGTTTGTTCCAATAAGTGTTGGCACGAAAATAAGCCACATACATAAAAGTAAAATCTGTAAAAAATTCTTTATCATTTCTAGTATTTTTCCCTTTTCCCCTTCTCCTCTATTTTATTCCATCTAAACGTATGTCCCCTGCACCAACCAGTCATTACATGCTCTGGGAACTATCATCCCATCCCATCTGGCAGCTCTATTCCACATTCCATCTCATCTACGATCTCCGATGGAGACTGTTTTTGCTCCCTGTTTTCTTCCTCATCTTCCCATAAGGACTTATATTCCTTACGAGATTTACGGGAGTTTACCATTGCTGTGTTTTTTGCAGCCATATACATTTCAAAGTTGAACTCCATTAATTTTTTTTCGTCATAGGGAGGCACCTTTGCTCCCCTAGAAATACGCCTGGCTATCTCCATGCATTTGACAACATCCTGGGTATACTCGGCCATGGCTTCCCCCTGCTGTCTGGCAGCTTCCCCATTTTGGAGGGCATTGCGGTATATATGAAATTCCTCCATAAACTTGGTCATTTTATTATATTCTTCCTCCAAAGCTGTGAGTTCTAAAAAGACTCCCTCGTTGGCCTTTTTATCCTGCCTTTTCTCATTCATCTTTTTTTCTTTTTCCAACTCCATCCGCCGGCTTCGTAATGCATTCATCTGGAAAGAATATTGTTTTTTCACTTCTCCTATTTTCATAGCCATACCTCTTTTCTTTATAAGTTTAAGATAAAAGAATGCTTTTTAACTGCTCCATTTGTACATCTTTTTCATCTGCCTGAAATATATGGATCCTCTCCTCATCACTACTCCTATTTTTAAATATAGGAAATAAAAATCCCCATTCTGGCTCACCTGGCTCATAATCTCCATGCACGGGACATAAACTGCAAAGGATAAAAGAATAAACTTCTTCCGATTCCCATAGATTTTCCTTATCTTCTGCCTTTTTAGGGACATCATAGGCTCCAAAAAAGAAATATACTCCGTAATTTCCCTTTGCCTTGTAGTTCTCTCCAAGGACTTCATAAAAAATATCTAGTATTCCATCATTTTTTAAACCACAATCTCTTAATGTCTTAAGGAGCTGCCATGTTCTCTTTCTATTTTCCTTTTGAAATGTATACTCTTTAAGCTGTATATTTGTTTTCCCTAATAAAACTGCCTTTGCTATGTTCAAATTTTTCTGCTGCTCCTTTGGAGTTAATTTGAGAAAATGGATATTAAAAGTTCCATCTACATAACCATCTTTATCTATGTATGCCCCAGCAATTCTGCTAAAGCAGTTTCTCTTTATGGTCATACGTCTCGTCAACTCCAACATATCCTCCCTGTTAATTTCCCCCATATTTCTCCTCTCCTTTTACTCCCTTTCTATCCCAAACAAATTTTTAACCGCCTCTTCATAATCCTTTAACCTAGATGCTTTCTTTATCTTCTTTAAAGTCTTTTCTTCTTCTGGGAAACAACAGCCTCCATAAGTCCAAAACTCTTTCATCTTAAATAAAGTATTTCTGTCCCCTGACATTATTTTTTTATAAGACTCATACAATTTATTGTGGAAATCCCAAAGTCTTTTTTTATCCACTTCCCATATGGGCTCCTCTTTCTTTAACTCTTCTGCCAACATTGGATTTCTCAAAAGTCCCCTTCCCACCATAATTCTTTCTATTTTTGGGAATTCCATTTTCAAACGCTTGTAATCTTCCACTGTAAATATATCTCCATTATAACATACTGGAAAGGGATTTTCCTCCAGAGCTTTTGCAAATTCCTTCCAGTTGGGAAAACCTTTATAGTAATCCTTTTGCAATCGGGGATGAACAATGAGTTCCTCTAATGGATATTTGTTGAAAATCTCCAACAAATAGCGAAATTCCTCTGGTGATTCCACTCCTATCCTTGTTTTAATTGAAATTCTTATTTCTGCTTCCTCAAATACTTTCTGTAAAAAAGCGTCCAAGTCTTCCCTTTTTCCGAGAAATCCCGCACCCTTTCCCTTTGCCGTCACTGTACGGGAAGGGCAGCCTAAATTTAAATTTACCTCCTTGTACCCATATCTTTCCTCTAATTCTTTTAAGGCCCTTATAAAATATTCACTGTTGTTTGTTAAAATTTGAGGAATTACCTTCATCCCCTTGTTATTTTCTGGGAGTATATCCATTCTTTCTTTCGGGCCGAAAGCTCTGTTTTGATTAGGAGATAAAAAAGGGGTAAAATATTTATCTACACCAGAATACAAACTATGAAAAGCATTCCTGTACACATATCCTGTCATTCCCTCCATAGGAGCAAAGTATACTTGCATTTTTATGTCCCCTCCTGGCATATTTTCCTTCCTGTAACTCTAAAAGCATACGTATTCTTTATATAGTATACTACTATTTTTTTCTGTTCTCATCCTTTTATTTCACTATACTATGATCTCGTGCTGCTTTCCATACAAATCCCCATATTTCCCTGACATTTTTTCGCTCCATAGCTATAATGACAGCAATTCCCCCTATCCCACATAAATGGTTCATCACAATACTTATAAAATCATAGGAGAAAAAAGATGCCAAAAGTCCATAAACAAATAACAAAGCTACATAACATATTGTTTTTTTATATTCATAAGGAACAGGATAACATTTTTGAGAAAAATAACTGCCCATGGCAAAATAAAGGATATAGGTGATTCCTGTTGCCATTGCCGCCCCAATAGCTCCAAACATTGGGACAAATAGAGCATTTCCTCCTAAATTACAAACAATGGCAGCTGCTGATGCATAGTTGTAATACCGTATTTTTTTCTTAAATTTTATTCCCTGGCCCGTTATTTCATAGAGGATGCTTAAAATTGGCATGAAGGTCAAAAAAGGAATAATGTGTCCTGCCTCCCTGTATTTTTCTCCTAATAAAAGCACTACCACATCTCGAAATAAAATAAGAAAAAAGGCTGCCAAGACAGCCAAAAACTGCACTTTGGAGAAAACTTCCTGGAAAAAGGAGGAACATTGCTCTTTTGTTTTTTGCTCATATTTTTCCATGGCAATAGGAGCCCAAAAGGCCACAAAGGTTGCCTTAAAGGTAAGGAGTATAACCATAATCTGCATAGCAGACCCATAAATGCCCACTTGAGACATTGTACTAAAAATGCGCAAAGAATATTTATCACATGAGGAAAGAAGCCATTCCATAAGAGCTGTCATGACAAAGGGCATACCATACTTCATAAGTTCTTTTTTTGGCACGTCCAATAACCCCTCTTCCCTTATCTCCCTTTTCTCCTTATAAAAATATCCCACAAGAATGATTCCTGTGACACAGGCTAATGATAAAGTTAGAGCATATAAGACAACGGTAAATTCATTGCCAAGAATCATAAAAGCTCCCCATAAGAAAACAATATAAAGAATCTTAGACAATATGTTCATGTTGGAATACAACTTTCCGTTCTGTTCCATACGGATATGAAGGAAAAAGAAACGCTCCAGCACAGATATAAGGGTGTAGCTGAC
>CANOLZ010000007.1 GCA_947567075.1 uncultured bacterium | reverse complement strand
ACCTGTAACAGCATTTCCACTCTCTCCTGAAACAGTAGGGGTTCCTTTGTTGTCTACGTTTTTCGTTGTAGACATATCAATGGAAATATTCATATCTGTAAATCCAGGGAACATACCAGCAAGACCGTTTAGATCCAAATTAAAAGCTGTTAGAGGAGGAGCTGCTGGATTAGCGCCTGGATATACATTTTGTAATAATCCATCTCTTGTTGTGTCATAAACAACAGTTAAAGTTCCATTTTGCCCGGCTGTTCCGCCAAATCCCAATGCATTGAGCATAGCTGTTCTAGCTGCCTCTTTTTGTTCTGGACTGTAATCTTTCCAAGGAGTGTTTGCCGTAGGAGGATTATTTCCCACATTGGCCTGTTGCCAATAACGAACAGCTAAAGAGTCTCCATTGCTATCCAATATATCCGTCACTCCTAAAGTATATTGTCCTTCTACTTTCGCTCCATTTGCATCTACAACAGGCTGAAATTGAAATTTCACATTATAGCTGTAACCTAAGTTGTCATAAAATCCCATGGTTGTATAAACACCTTCGCCATTGGAAAAGCCATCTGCATTTTTGTCTAGAATTCCTTCAATAAATCCCTCTGTTGTTGCCTCTGGATCTGCCGTCATATTTTCTGGTGTTTTTAATCTTAAAGGAGATACGGTATCTTGAATAATTGTCTGGGTCTCCTGATCAGCCTGCCATCCCATTACCGTATATCCGTTGCTTCTCATAGCCAGATTACCTGCCCCATCTAAATAGAAAGCTCCCGATCTGGTAAAATAATTATTGGCTCCATCGCTTACTACAAAAAATGCGTTTCCATTAATCATAATGTCCCAGCCATTTCCTGTAGACTGAGCACCTCCCTGTCTTTCTATGGCAGTTGTAATAGAACTTGTTTTAGAACCAAGTCCTATCTGGGTTGCATTAATACCAGCCCTTCCTGTTTCAGCATTTGCCCCAGAAGCGCTCTGGGTCGTTTGATACATTAAATCGCTAAATGTCATAGACTGAGACTTATAAGCCGCAGTGTTGACATTTGCAATGTTGTTACCAATTACGTCCATTCTCGTCTGATGTGTTTTTAAACCTGCCACACCAGTGAACAATGATCTCATCATAATGAATGACCTCCTTATGTCAAATATGCTGTAAACTCCTTCTGTCATTCTAGAGTCTTTAGCCCCCCTAAGGTCCGGCTAAATAATTACAGCGCCATCAATATTTGTAAATACACTCTCACCAGTTTCTGCCTGATCCATAGCAGTAATCACTGTGTTGTTTTTTACATTCACAATGAATGCCACCTCATCTACAAGCACTAATGACTCTTGGATTCCTTTCGCATTGGCCTTTTTAGTACCTTCGTTTAATCTGCTTAGCTGCTCTCCTGACAACTCAATCTTTCTGTCACTTAGGCGGTTTAATGCATGCTTTGAAAATTTCAGCTCTGCATCAAAAGATTTTTTTACTGTCTTTTCTAGCAAAATATCCTGGAAAGATGTGATTTGTTCTGTTTCAACTTTTGTCGGATTGCTTTTCTGCTCCAGGTACTTCCCTGTAACCTGCTCAATGGAAGGAAAATTATTATTAACTACTTTCATTCCTTCTGCTCCTTATGCCTTCCGTTTAATTTGTTACTTCTGTTCCTTCTAATTCTTTTATTTTATCTTCTGCTTCTTCTAGCTGTTGCAAGCTCTCCTCATCTATGTAGTCTTTTTCAAAATCTGTCATGTCGTTATACATAGCTCTTAAAGAAGCAATGGCTTCTTTATCGTCTAAAGTAATATCTTCCGTCTTTGGAAGTTTTTTCAGTCCTTCTTTGAAATCATATGCCTTTCCAGAAGCTACTAATTCCTGAATTCTCTTTTCCAGATCTGTAAGAAGCTTCACTAAATCCTGACCTATGAATGTCTTCTCATAAGCAGACATCTCATCATACATTTTGCGTACCTTTTCCACTTCCGCCTTATCTTTCTCTGTAATCTGAGACTTGGAAGGAAGTTTTCCTAAAGCAGCGCCAAAAGCTTTTGCTTTATCCAACGCTGTCAAATATTCAGAATCCACAATAGATCCCAGATCATCTAAGGAATAAAGCTGATCTTGGATAGATAAATATACTTTATCATTTTCCAATACTACATAATCAACTTGGCCTCCTACTTTTGTTAAATTTCCTGTAGCTCCGGCTATTACATTCATAATAACCTGTTTTCCTACTAATTGCTGGGCTCTATGCATGTCATTGGTTACCCTTAAATTTTGCATTTCCTCCAGTTCTGAGAAAGTCGCCAACTGGGAAATATACTCTGTATTTGATGTAGGCTCTAAAGGATCTTGATATTTCATCTGGGCAACTAACAGCTGCAAAAAGGCATCTTTTCCCAAACTGCTTTTGTTCACCTTTGCCGCATTGGTTATAGAGTTTGCCGACGCAGAAGCATCCTGAACTTCTCCATTTACAATAGGTACTGATACTGCCATATTCTCATCTCCTTTATGCTGTGTAACTCACAGTGTTTCCATTTTGAAGCATTATTTCTGCTTCCAATCTCTCTTCTCCTGTCAGATCTTCCTCTTCCAGGTTTTCCAAGCCATTTAAGTTTAAATTCACTTTTCCTTTCTGGCTCTTTCTGCTCTCTTCTTCTCTATCCTGTCTGTTTCCTTGCTGTAAGTTTCTCTCAAATTCATGGCTGGCAATCGTTACTTCCACTGCTTCCACTTTTATCCCTTGTTGATCTAGGTTTTCTCTTAACTGGACAACCTGATTTTCAATAGCTGATTTCACTGCTTCATTTTCTGCTGTAAAATGGGCTGTCATTGTTCCATTTTTTACAGCTACTTGCAACTGCAGCTTCCCTAAATGTTCTGGATTGAGCTGCATCTCCATTTCATTCACTTCAGGACCTATGGTAATTTTCATTTTTTGAACAATCTGTTCTAAAATTTCACTTGCTGGAATTTCAGGCACTGGAATTTCATTGGCCACAATGCTTCCCTCCATTTGTTGAACAAAAGATTGATTGGGAGAGGCGCTTGTGAATTGACCAGTAAATTGGCCGCCATCCTTGTGCTCTTCCTGTTTTGTTATATTTGCTTCAGCCCCTTCTTTTACAGTGAATATATCTTGGGATTCTTGCCCTTCTTTTAGCCCAGCTGGATTTTGTGTGGGACTTCCCTGGCTTTCTTTTAATGCTTCCTGAGTATTTGATGTGTTCACAACTTCAATGACTGGTTCCTGGACTTTAACCCTTTCTTTTATAGGGTTTTCTAAATCCATTTCTGCCTCTTGTTGAACCGTCTCTTTCACTCCTTCAATTACCGTCTTTAGTTCCTCTTCTGTCAGCTGAAACTGACTCTCAAGATTTCCTTTCAAATTATCCAAAGTTTCCAGTAGAACTTTTCGTTTATCATAAAGTTCACCATTTGTAACAAAGGCCAGGGGATCTTGAATTCCCTCAATTTGCAAGACTAGATTACTTAAAACTTCTGAATTCAGCAAATCTATCCACTCTAATCCAAGAACCTCCATAACCTTCTGCAAGTCCTCCTCAGAAATGTGGAACTGATTCATTAGTTCCTCTTTCATTTTTTCAGCAGCCTCTCTTAAGTCTTCCTCCAAGGAACTGCTGTCAACTTCCGCTGCTGTCTCTTTCCCCTTTTGAATCTTCTGAGTTCCCTGGGCTTTTTCCCAAGATTTGTCTGTTACTTCTGAACTTTTGTCAAAATTTTCTGTCTTTGTTTCCATATTTGAGCTTTTTCCTGATGTATCTTTTAATACTTGATCAAAAGTTCCAAATGCAGAAGATCCTTTATTAGCTCCAAGACTATTCTTTTTGTCTGCTGCTCCAACATTCATTAAAAATGGCTGGGCTTCAGACAAGGATACACTTTTCATCCTCACTCCTCCTTTCTTCTACTTATATGATTATATATTATAATGCTGCCAGATAAATCTGGTGCCTTATAACCAAAACATTAGTATGGACTTTGATCTGGATCCATAAGTTTTGTTAACATAGCAGCAACTTGAGGATCCATGGCGGCCAGTATAGCGCCCCTGGTATCTGAATTCATGGTATTTAATATTTTCACTGCCAAGTCCAAGTTATCTGTCATCTGCTCAAAAATAGCTGCTGCTGCCTTTGGTTTCATAGAAGAATAGGCTTTTGCATATTCCTGTACTTGAGCATCTGACTCTATTTGTGTAATGGCCTGCCGATAAAGAGCTGCTGCACTTTCTGGATCAATGGACTCATAATATTTTCTATAATTTTCTGCTCCAGGAGCATTCTCTCCAAATACGACTTCCTCATAAAACTCATCTTTTATTCTTTCAAACTCTACCTGATTGTTTTCAAATGTTTTTAATCGGTTAATCTCTTCATTCAAAGCAGCCATTTGCTCATCCTTAGAAACATCCCCGTTTCTTGCCTCTTCCAATTCCAACTCAAGCCTTTTGATCTGTTCCACTGCATCCTTTAAATTGGAATAGCCGGCATAATCTTCTGCTCCTTCTTCCCCCTGCATAGCCAGCTCATCTTCTGATGCCTTTGGCAAAATCATTTGAAGAACTGGAACATCTTTCAAAATAGGTCTAAGAACATTACTTCCAAAACCACCTACATCAAGCTTTACCAATAAAGCTAAAATAGCCAGCCAGATAACAACAATCAAAAAAGTTACAAGTATAATAGTCAGCGCTCCTCCTGTTTCTTCTTCATCTTCCAGTTCCTGACCTTCCCTGGCAGCTTCTTTTAGCGCTTTCTTTTGTCTCTTTTTTTCTTCTTTCTGCTTCTTTTTTTCTTCCTTTGTTAACTTCTTGTTGGGGGCTGCTGCTGTCTGTTCTACATCGGGCATTATTCACACCTACCTATCTATCTTCTTCCCATGTCTATAACTGGTGAGTTCATCAATTTCCTTACTCTCTCTTGCATTCTCGTCCTGTAAAAACTGTTCAAAAGCTTTTTCCTTCAATTTCTCGTGAGTTTTTCTATCTTTCATCATTTCTGTCAGTCTTTCTCTTGCCATTTCCAAATTATCTTCCGCTATTTTTACTTGAACTAACTGTTCTCCTATATATTCCTTTATAAGCTTCATAGCAATTTGGTTATCTTGTATATCTCGGATTTTTAACATATGAACTCGCAATGTTCTGGCTTCCTGCTCATATCCTGTTCTTCTATCATACAAAACCTGAAGTTTCTCCAATTCTTCCTGATATTTCATATTTGCCGCTGCATATTCCATTTTGGCTTGCTCTTCTAACTTAAACTTAATATCTAAAATATTTTGCATCCGGTATCGAAACTTTGCCATAATTTATGCCGCCTTATTCTATAAAAATCTCTTCCATTTTCTTTACAATTTCTTGAAACTCAAATTTTTCATCTACCTGCTGTCTTAAAAACTCATTCACTTGATTCACTTTAGAAATTGCGTAGTCAATACTCTCGTTGGATCCTTTTTTGTAAGCCCCAATATTAATTAAATCTTCTGCTTCATTGTATGTAGCAAGTACGTTTTTCAATTTTCCAGCTGCTGCCTTATGATCCGAATCAGCAATCTGGCTCATACATCTGGAAATACTTTGTAAAACGTCAATAGCAGGGTAATGATTTTTATGGCCTAATTTTCTATTTAACATTATATGGCCATCTAATATACTTCTCGCTGTATCTGTAATCGGTTCGTTAAAGTCATCTCCATCTACGAGTACTGTATATAATCCAGTAATCGATCCTATGTGGGAATTTCCTGCTCTCTCTAAAAGCTTTGGCATCTCGGCGTAAACACTGGGCGGATACCCTCTTGTTACTGGAGGCTCCCCGCTTGCCAGACCAATTTCTCGCTGAGCCATGGAAAATCGAGTTAAAGAATCCATCATAAGCAAGACATCTTTCCCTTGATCCCGAAAATATTCTGCCACTGCAGTTGCTGTCTTTGCCGCCTTGTTTCTTATTAATGCAGGTTTATCCGAGGTTGCCACTACAACAACAGAACGCTTCATTCCTTCCTCACCCAAATCCCGTTCAATAAATTCTCGAACCTCTCTGCCTCGTTCGCCAATTAAAGCAATGACATTCACATCCGCTTTTGTATTTCTTGCAAACATCCCCATTAATGTGCTTTTTCCAACTCCAGAACCTGCAAAGATTCCTATTCTCTGCCCCTTCCCAACAGTAATAAGACCATCTACTGCTTTTACTCCCAAAGGCAGAACCTCATTGATGATTACCCTCTCCATAGGATCTGGAGGAGGTGCTTCAACAGGATAGGTGGTTCCTCCGCGGAACTCTTCTCCTTCCGTAATTTGTCCAAGACCATCTAGGGTCTTTCCAAGAAGTTGTTCTCCAGCCTGTATTGCCAGAGGATGACCTAAGTTTTCTACAATACATCCAGCGCCAATTCCATCTGTATTCTCATAAGGCATTAATAATGTCTTATTATCCTTAAATCCTACAACCTCGGCCATAACTTCCAAGGAATCATTATCTTCTCCTCTGATCAAACACATATCCGACAGTTTTGCGTCTGGTCCAATGGATTCAATAGTAAGACCTACAATATTAACTACCTTTCCCAGTTTTTTATAATACGTTTTTTCTTTTAATATTTCGTATTTTCCTCTGTTAAAAGAAACATCCATATCCATACCCCTGCCTTTCCCATTTGGGATTGAAAATTTATTTCAGCCTCTTTTATTTTCACTGTTTTTCATAAGAAAGAAGCTTCAGTTCCTTCATTAACCCTTGAAGCTGCGTTCCCAAGCTACAGTCAAAAATACCACCGTCTGTTTCAATCATACATTCATTAGGGGACAATGTCATATCTTCAATAATCTCAATGGTATCACTTCCAGGAATTCCTTCCAGCAAGTCTTTTTTCTGCATAGTAACATATCCAAAATCTTCTTTTGATACATGAATCAAAAAATCTTTTGTTAATGTAACATGATGAAGGGTCTTTTGAATCAAATGAAAAATAATATCTTTTCTGTCAGAAAACTCTACTTGAAAAACATGCTCAAAAATACCGCCTATGGCCTCTACCAGTTCTGCCTCCATAGACATCTTTTTTTGTTGATACTCCTCTTCTAGCCGACTAAGTGTAGAGCGAGTCTCTTCTTCCAAATTTTTTCTTTGTGTCTCTAACTGAACGGCTCCTTCCTGAACTCCTCTTTGGTACCCTTCGTTTCTTCCCTCTTCTTTTGCAGCATGACGAAGGGCTTCTGCAGACTGTCTTGCTTCTTCCAGTATTTGTTCTGCCTCAGTCCTTGCTTCTTCCAATATTAATTGAGCCTCTTCCTGCTGTTCTTTTAAATCTCCTTTGATTACCGGACTTTCTCCTCCATCTTGTACAAGTAAATCAATAGGGGAGGCTTCCAGTCCAGCTTCAAACCCTTCTTCTTCAGTCATATATATATCGGAAGTTTCCTCAGGTAAAATAGATAATTTTTCCATTTTTTCTGCCATTTGTTCATTACTGTCAATAAGTCTTGTATCTTCCTCTTGATAATTCACATAATAATATTTTAATAAATTAGACAATAATCTCGTCTCCTCCGCCTCTGGAAATTACAATTTCACCAGAATCCTCTAATTTCCGAATAATATTAACAATTTTCTGCTGGGCTTCCTCCACATCTTTCATACGTACAGGTCCCATAAATTCCATATCTTCTTTAATCATAACAACTAAACGCTTTGAAAGATTATTGAAAATAGCATTTTGCACCTGTTCATTGGAACCTTTCAAAGACATGGCCAAGTCGCTGTTTTCCACATCTCTAAGCACTCTCTGAATCGCTCTGTCATCAAGCAGCAAAATATCTTCGAATACAAACATTTTTTTGCGGATCTCGTCTGCCAATTCTGGTTCGTCCACTTCCAATGTTTCCATAATATGTTTTTCTGTCGCTCTGTCCACAGTATTTAGAATTTCCACTACTGCGTCTACTCCGCCAATAATCGTGTAATCCTGATTTACTAAAGACGCTAATTTTGATTCCAAAACTTTTTCCACTTCCTTTATAACATCGGGAGAAGTACGATCCATCAAAGCAACTCTCTTTGCCACATCTGACTGCATCTCGGGAGGCAATGCTCCAATAATCTGGGCTGCCTGGCCAGGAGCCAGATAGGATAAAATCAAAGCAATTGTTTGAGGATGCTCTTCCTGTATAAAATTCAAAAGCTGGGAAGGTTCCGTTTTTCTTACAAATTCGAAAGGCTTTACTTGCAAGGAGGCTGTCAGCTTTCCTAGTATATCCATAGCCCTCTCTTGTCCCAGGGCGTTTTCCAAAATTTCCTTTGCATAGTCAATTCCACCCTCAGCAATATATTGCTGGGCAAGACATACCTCATAAAATTCGTTAATGACATCTTCCTTTAACTGAGGGGTGACACTTCTTGTATTTGCAATTTCTAATGTCAAGTCTTCAATTTCTTCCTCTTTTAAATATTTAAAAACTTTTGAAGATTTTTCAGGACCTAATGCAATCAACAAAACCGCAGCCTTCTGTAATCCGCCGATTTCATTTGCCATTCTATTTACCCCCAATCCTCTGTCAACCAGTTACGCAGCAAATTTGCCACTGCTTCTGGATTTTCGTCTACAAACTTTTCTATCATCTCAGCCACTTCTGACTTCTTATCTAATTCAAAATCAGGCACTTCTGACTGCTCCTGGGTTGTGGCAAGAAGCTGTTCCACCGACAATTCTTCCACTGGTTCTTCTGTAGCCTTGTCTGCCCGCATACTTCGAAATACAACAAAGCCTAACAAAGCCAAAATCAAAACAATAAGAACAATTTGTAAAATATCTGTGGCGCTAATAGGACCGCCTTCTGATTCTACAAAAAAAGGAACATCATAAGCGATAATGGAGACATTTGCCTCAGGAATTCCTGTTGCTCTTGATACCATTGTGATTAATTCTGCATCCACTTCCTGTTTCACTCTGTCATCATTTTCTGCCTGATACTGAGCAAAGCTAATACCGTCTAATAATCCCTGTCTTTCTAAATCATCTTCTCTTTGTACAACATGCTTCGTAGCAACGACTGCAATTGTAGACTGTTCATATACAATTCTTCCGCCAGGATCATTCACATTCTCTATACTTTCATCTGGTAAGTAATCTGCCTTCTCTTCTGTATAAGTAGAGCTGCCCCCAGCTCCGTCTTCTGTCACATAAGTAGTATCATTCGCATCTGTTCCAGGAGGGGCTGCTGTCATTCCCCCTGTAGATTCTGAGCTATAGGTTTCCCTATGACTATATAATCCCTGCTCCATTCCTTCCTGTGCAGAATATCGATGATTGGTACGAGTTGTCTCAGAAAAATCCAACTCTAAATTGGGAATAACTTTCACCGAATCAAAAAGGCTGGTGCCAAGAACAGCCTGCTCCACTTCCTGTTTTACTCTAGTCTCATATTGCTGTTTTACTTCCAACTGATTTCTTGCATTTCCAGCAAGGGAAGTATCATCCTCCCCAGAAAATAGTACATTCCCATTAGAATCAATAATGAAGACGCTTTCTGATGTTGCATTTCCCAGAGCAGTTTTTACAAACTTTGCCAGTCCTGCCGCTGAATCTCTACTCATCTCTCCATTTAAAGTCAGCATGACGCTGGCAGAGGAATCTTCATTTTTTGAAAGTAAAGTTCCATCGTTTTCAGGCATATTTAACTGAACGGTTGCTTTGTCAACAACAGCCAAAGTTTCTAAATCCCTTGCCATTTTTGACTGTAAAAATTCTTTGTATTTTTTTTGTTTATCTGCTTCTGTAGTAGAAAATCCCCCGTCTGTTACAGAACTAATATTACTATAATCTTGAGACGGTATGTTATTTGCTCCCAGTAATACATTTGCACTGGATAATTCACTATCTTTAATAGATATTGTAAGTCCGTCGTCCGAAATTCGATAAGTTAGGCCTTCTCCATCTAATAAGTCTCGAATTTGAGCCGTTTCCCTTGTATTCTCACAAACTGCCAGCACTGTATATTTCGGTTTTGCCAGCAAAGTGACAACCAATGCCAGCATTACAATGACTCCTAATACAACACTGACGATAATGGTTTTCTGCTTTGTATCAAATTTATTCCACCATTCCATAATTTTTTTGGGAATGCTTTGTAGTTTCTGAACCATTTCCTATAGCCCCTCACTATTTTTATATCTGAATCTGCATAAGTTCTCTGTAAGCCTCAAGTAATTTATCTCTTACAACTATGGTGTACTGCAATGCAGTATCAGCTTTCCCTGCGGCAATCGTCATGTCGTGGGTATTGTCTACAAGTCCCATGGCAAACAGCATTTTCTGCTGGTCACTTTCCTGTAGGTATTGGTTGGTCGTATTTAATGTATCCAAAGCCTGTCCTAGAATCGTACCAAACTGTCCATTCTCTCTAGTAGGTAAAGTTCCAGTTTTTACAGCCGTATCTCTAATTTCTTTTGCGCTTACATTAAAGAGTGATGATATATCCATTATAAAACACCTCCTATGCATTACTTCCGAATCTCTAAACCCTTCATTGCAATAACTTTACTTATTGTAAAGGCAGTATTATTTGCATCCCAACCTCTACTGGCATCAATTAAGTTCGTCATTTCTGTAATAATATTTACATTAGGCAAAGTAATATATCCGCTTTCATCTGCATCTGGATAGGCCGGCTGAATCATATGCCATTTTTATTTCAGTCTCATTGTCCTCATGTACTCTGTCTACTCTCACTCCAGTTCCAGCAACATTTCTCCGGCTCCCTTCTAATATCTGACTAAAGGATGGCCGATTTCCCTTTTCTGTAAAAGTTACTACTTTTCTTCGGTATGGAGTGCCGTCTTCCGTCCTCGTTGTATTTGCATTTGCAATATTCCCTGAAATAATATCCATTCTATATTGCTCCGCTGTCAAACCAGATGCATTAATGTCAAAAGAAGAAGCATCGACATATCTTTTCTCCCCCTTTTTATTTTTTGTTCATTGAATCAATATGGCGCTGGTATAGAAGGCTTTATTTTTCGAAAGTAATAGTGGAAAATCCTCCATCTGTCACCGAACTAAATATTACTGTAATTTTAAGATGGTACGTTATTAATTCCTAATAAAATATTTACATGGGATAACTCCTTGCCTCCAATAAGTACTATAAAATCATTGTCCGAAACTCAGTAATATAGGCCTTCTCCATATAAATAAAACTCTTATTTTTATCTTTTCCTTTACACTCTCTCAAACTACCAGTACTGTATATTTTGTTTTCTCAGAAGAACAACAATCTATGCTGGCATTACAGTGAATCTTAATACAGCGCTGACAATATTAGTTTTCTACTTTTGTATCAAACTTTATTTCATCATCCTATCACATACTCTGAATTATTTTTTTGTGAATCTCAAGTAATTGTTCTACTGTAGTTGCAGCATGATTTATTGCTGTTTCAACTTTCGTTAATTCACTTTGTATTTCAAGTGGATAATTTTCAATTCCCATGGAAGATAGTTTTTCATCCGCTTTCTGAATAGTCTTATTTAACCCATCTAAACTATACTGTAGAATGGATTCAAACTTCCCATTCTCCTCAGTGGATGATGTTCCAGTCTTTTCTGCCAATTCTCTAATCTCCTGTACACTTGTATTAATGAGTGATGATATATTCATTAAAAAGTACCTCCTATGTATTATTTATTATGCATTACTTCCGATCTCTAAACCCTTCATTGCAATAGCTTTACTTGTTGTAAAGGCAGTATTGTTTGCATCCCAACCTCTACTGGCATCAATTAAGTTTGTCATTTCTGTAATAATATTCACATTAGGCAAAGTAACATATCCGTTTTCATCTGCATCTGGATGGGCTGGATCATACACCATTTTCATTTCAGTCTCATTGTCTTCATGTACTCTGTCTACTTTCACTCCAGTTCCAGCAACGTTTCTTCGGCTCCTTTCCAATATCTGACTAAAGGATGGCCGATTTCCCTTTTCTGTAAAAGTCACTACTTTTCTTCTGTATGGAGTGCCGTCTTCCGTCCTCGTTGTATTTGCATTTGCAATATTCCCTGAAATAATATCCATTCTATATTGCTCCGCTGTCAAACCAGATGCATTAATGTCAAAAGAATGAAACATCGACATATCTTTTCTCCCCCTTTTTATTTAATCACTGCCTTTAATGCATTGAAACTTCCATTGACTGCTGTAACCAATCCATTGTACTTTATTTGATTTGCTGCTAATTCCACATTTTCTGTCTGGATATCCACGTTATTCTTATCCAGGCGGTAAGAATATCTTTCTAAATCTGTGTATACCTGCCCCTCAAGGCGTTTGCTATTTAAGTCCAATTCCCTAACTTTCTCACCCATACTTTTTCGTCCAGAATGCATAAGCGCTTTTTGCAATTCGCCTTCAAAGGAAACGTCTTTACGCTTATATCCTGGATTGTTTGCGTTTGCAATATTTCCACTAATAATGTCATTGCGAAGCCATGATGCATCTGCTGCCTTGCCTATTACATTAATATAACTAAAGATACCAGAATTTGTCATACGCCTTCCCTCCCATTTTTCGACTTTTACTTTATATATTATAATAAATTTCGCAAAAAAAACAAGATATTTTTATATTTTGGTAAAAAATTATTATTTTTTAGGAAAACTATCCTGTTAAAAATATTAGCAAATGACTCACCTGCTTGGTAAATCCTTCCAATTTCTTGCATTTTCGACCATTTTTATCTATGGTTCTGTATTAAGTCAAACATACCAAATTTTTCCTCTTCCTGTCTCTATTTATATGATGGTGTATCACTAATATTCTAAAAATTTCATAGTCTATTATAAAAATCCTTTTTATTTATAATAATATGATACTAAATTCAAAGGGTCACAATCCCCATGCCAGCACGACTTTAGTGCCTAAAAAATATGAAAAAACAATCTCTAAAGGATTTTAAATGTTTTTAGAGTTATATGAACGCTATAGAAACTAAGCAGAAGGATTTTCTTTCAGCTTTTTTACTTCTCCAAATATTAGATCATTCAATACCTTAATATATGTTCCCTTCATTCCAGAAGATCTGGATTCAATAATTCCAGCACTTTCAAACTTTCGCAAAGCATTTACAATAACAGAACGGGTAATCCCTACCCTGTCTGCAATTTTACTTGCTACTAATATTCCTTCATTTCCTTCTAATTCTTCAAAAATATGAATAATTGCTTCCATTTCAGAAAAAGATAAGGTACTGATAGCTGAAGAAACGACTTGCTGTTTACGGCTTTCCTCCGCTGTTTCTTCATTAACAGAACGAAGCATTTCAAGTCCTACGACCGTTGCCCCATACTCACACAAAATAATATCATCAATCAAATACTGCTCTTCCTCTTTGTAAATAAATAATGTTCCAAGACGCTCACCTGCAATATCAATAGGCGCTATGAGAGCCTGAGCCTTCTGACTCCCTGCATGCTCAAACCCCAAGGTTTCCAAATTTACATTCTCTTTTGTCGAAAGCACACTAAGTAGTCTTTCATTGAGTATAGGGTCGATAAATCCACCAACTTCAAAGTGTAAAAGTTCCTCAATTTCTTCAATGCCAGTAAAAAATCCAGTCCCCAGCACCTTCCCCTTTTTGCTAATGACTAATACGTTCGATCTCATAATGTCTTTTAGTATGCTGCAAATATCATTAAAAACTACCTTACTAGAACTGCTGTTATGGAGCAGCCTATTAATTTTTCTCGTTTTATCCAATAATTGTACACTACTCATCTATTTTCATTCTCCTTTGTATAAACCATACTAAGCATGTGACATATTATATATAGTATCACAAAAAAAAGTGGAAATCAAACATTTCCACCTTTTTTTCGACATTTTATTAAATTGTCAGTTTTTTCAATGAAGGACAGAAATTTCCTCCTTTTTCTTATTCACAATCGTGCCACATTCTTCGCTAATACATACAAGTTTATTCCCTTTTTCTACCATAAGTCCTCCGCAGTCTGGACACTTCTCTGTAGAAGGCTTTTGCCAGGACATAAAATCACAATCAGGATTATCTTCGCATCCATAATATTTTCTTCCTTTTTTTGTCTTACGAAGCACAATTTCTTTTCCGCATTGAGGACAGGACACTCCTATTTTTTCTAAATAAGGTTTTGTATTCCTGCAATCTGGAAATCCAGGGCATGCTAAAAAACGTCCATGGGGTCCATACTTAATAACCATATTTCTTCCACATTGATCACATATTATATCAGAAACCTCATCTTCTATTTTCACTTCTTCTAGCTCTTTTTCCGCCTGATTTACCGCTTCATTTAAATCAGGATAGAAGTTACTTACCACAGTCTTCCAATTAACAGAACCTTCTTCTACTTTATCTAGAAGAGATTCCAGATTCGCTGTAAAATTTACATCTACAATACTAGGAAAGGCTTCCTTCATCATATGGTTCACTACCTCTCCCAATTCTGTTACATAAAGGTTTTTGTTTTCCTTTACAACATAGCGTCTTGCTAAAATCGTTGTGATTGTAGGAGCATAAGTACTAGGTCTTCCAATTCCTAACTCCTCCAAAGTCCGTACGAGAGCTGCCTCTGTGTAATGGGCTGGAGGCTGGGTAAAATGCTGCTTTGTATGAAATTCCTGAAAATCCAAAGGAGTATTTTCATCAATTCCTTTTATCATCCTGGTTCCTTTGTCTGTATCATCGTCTCCTTCTGTGTATACACACATAAAACCATCAAAAACTATTTTAGAGGCAGCTACTGTAAATCGGTACTGATTTCCCTTAATCTTCACAGATATTGTCTCATATTTGGCAGACATCATCCTGCTTGCTGTAAATCTTTTCCATATTAATTGATATAATCGAAATTGATCTCTGGATAGGGATTCCTTAAGAGCTGCTGGTGTTCTGGATATATCCGTAGGACGAATTGCCTCATGGGCATCCTGAATTTTTTTATCCTTTTTCTTTTCTCCAGACTTTCCTGCCACATATTCTTCTCCATAATGTTCCAATATATAAGCTTTTGCTCCTTCTTCTGCCTCCTCAGATACTCTTGTGGAATCTGTTCTTAAGTAAGTAATAATTCCCACTGTTCCACTTCCCTTTAAATCAATTCCCTCATATAACTGCTGAGCCAGACGCATAGTCTTTTGAGTGGAAAAATTTAAGACTTTGCTCGCTTCCTGCTGCAATGTACTTGTTGTAAAAGGAATAGGAGCTTTTTTCATACGCTCCCCTTTTTTCACATCTAAAATTTTATATGTTGCACCTTCCAAATCCTCTAAAATTCTATCCATTTCTTCTTTTGAAGAAATAGATATTTTTCCCTTTTCATCTCCATAAAACTTTGCGCAAAGGGGCTTTTTTTCTCCTGGAATTTTAAAATCTGCCTCTAATGACCAATATTCTTCTGGTATAAAGGCATTAATCTCCTCCTCCCTGTCACAAATGATGCGAAGGGCAACAGATTGAACTCTGCCAGCGCTTAAGCCTCTTTTTACCTTTCCCCACAGTAGCGGAGAGATACGATATCCTACCATTCTGTCCAAACATCTTCTTGCCTGCTGGGCATCGACTAAATCCATATTAATCTCTCTTGCTTCTTTCATAGACTCCTTTACTGCATTTTTTGTAATTTCGTTAAAGGTAATTCTATAAACTTTTTTTTCGTCCAACTTCAATGCCTTCCATAAATGCCAGGAAATAGCCTCCCCTTCCCTATCAGGGTCGGTTGCCAGATATATTTTCTCTGCTTTTTTAACTTCTTTTCGCAGATTTGCCAAAATATCCCCCTTTCCTCTTATTGTAATATATTTAGGCTCAAAATCATGCTCTATGTCTATTCCCATCTGACTTTTGGGAAGGTCCCTTACATGTCCGTTGCTGGCTGCCACCTCATAATTGGAACCTAAAAACTTTTTAATTGTTTTTACTTTTGCAGGTGATTCTACAATCACTAGATACTTTGCCATTCTGTGCCTCCAAAAAAACGATTTTTCAATTATTTTCTGTATTAACAACATAATTGTTTTTTGCTATTTCTCTAATATAACCTTTTAATTCTAATTTTATGAGTATAGATAACACTTCTGAAACAGGCATGGAAACCTCATTGGAAATATCATCCAGATTTTTGCTATAGAAATCTAAACAACTATACACTATATTTTCTTTGTTTTCAAGGAAATACTGTGTTTTTTCTTTCATTTGGAAAGGATCTGTCTTTCTATCCAAGGGAAAGGAAAGGATATCGAATATATCTTCTGGGCTTGTCACTACATAAGCTCCCTGCTTTAATAACTCATTACATCCCTTACTAAAAGGATCGGAAATGCGTCCTGGTATGACAGCCACATCTTTTCCCTGTTCCAAGGCCATATCTACAGTAATGAAAGTTCCACTCTTCTCCTTTGCCTCAATTACAAGAACTAGATCCGACAAACCACTAATTATCCTGTTTCTTGCTGGAAAATGCTGAGACTTCGGGGGTATTTTAGGCGCAAGCTCTGACAAAATACCTCCCTTTTTCTTTAATTGATTATAAAGGGGAAGGTTTTCCTTTGGATAACATATATCCACCCCTGACCCAAGCACTCCAAAACTTTGCCCTCCTGCGTCTAATGCTCCTTTTTGTCCTATAGAATCAATTCCTCTTGCCATGCCACTAATAATTTGAATTCCCTTTTTTGCCAAACATTCCCCAAAAGTTTTTGCAACCTTTCTTCCATATTCTGAGCAGACTCTGGCTCCAACCATTGCCACACTTGGAGCCTCCTCCCTTGGCAGTTTTCCTATGTAGTAAATACCCTTTGGGGGAGATGGTATATGCAGGAGCCGTTTTGGATAACCAGGCTCTCCCTTTGCAACATATTGTATTTCTCTGTTATTATATATGCCATTACTATCCATCTCTATGTCTTCCTCCCCACTACTTCCCCTTTTCGAGTCGATATCCTGCCGCCTCCCCAATATGTTCCAACGTTATTTTCTCACTTTCTTCCATAACTGCTATGGTTCTTGCCACCTTACATATTTTCTCATAGGCCCGCACACTTAAATTCCACTTCTCCATTATTTGTTCAAGAAACTTTTTTTCTTTTTTCTCCAAATAACAGTATCTCTCCACATCTTCCCCCTTAAGTTCCCCATTATAATGAATGCCTGTACTTTTATACCTTTCTTTTTGTATATCTCCTGTTCGTATAACCCGCTTCCTTATTTTCTCAGAATTTTCTCCTTTTTTTCCTTTTTCCTCTTCCTTGTCTGAGAAAAGATGCTTTATTCCTGTTCTATGTACCTCTGTACAAATATCTATTCTATCCATTAGAGGAGCGCTTAATTTATTCATATAAGTTTTTATTTGATATTCTGTACAACTACATCTATGGAAGTCAGGAAAATAACCGCATGGACAGGGATTCATTGCGGCAACAAAAATAAATTGGGCAGGATAAAGATAAGCTCCCTGGCTTCTTGTAACCCATATTTTCCCTTCCTCTAAAGGCTGACGAAGCACTTCTAACACTGAGCGTCTGAATTCTAATAATTCATCCATAAACAGTACTCCCCTGTGGGCCATGCTGACTACACCTGGCCTTGGGATTCTTCCTCCTCCAGCAAATGCCTGTTCTGTAATTGTATGATGGGGATTGATAAATGGCCGATCCGTCATGATTCCTTCTTTCTTCTGAAGGAGTCCGGCGACACTATAGATAGTAGAAACTTCTAGACTCTCCTCCGCAGACAGCGGTGGAAGAATAGTTGTGATTCGTTTGGCCAACATTGTCTTGCCTACACCTGGCTCTCCAATCATAAGCATATTGTGAAAACCTGAGGCCGCAATTTCAGCTGCTCGTTTGGCCCCCTCCTGGCCTCTTACTTCTGAAAAGTCCATGTCCTTGGTCTTTTCAGAAGAATTCTTCCTTGCCCTTTCTGGAGCTCTTATTTCTTTTCCAGAAAGAAAGGACACAACATCTGAGAGACTTGAGACTGGAATAACTTCCACTCCTTTTACTGCCTCTCCCTCCAGGGCATTTTCCCAGGGAATAACACAGCGGGAAATCCCCTCTCTCTTGGCTTTGGCAACCATGGGGAGTACACCTTTTATACCATTTAGTCTGCCGTTTAACGACAATTCTCCAATAAACATAGTATTTTCTATTCGTTCCTTTGGGAGCTTTCCCAAAGCTGACATAATTCCAACTGCCACAGGCAGGTCAAAAGCAGATCCTTCTTTCTTTCGGTAAGCTGGGGATAAATTTACAGTAATCCGTTTAGGAGGGAGGAAAATACCTTCATTTCGCAATGCAGTCCGCACTCTCTCCTTTGATTCCTTTACCTCTGTTGCAAGACAGCCCACCATTTCAAATACTGGCATACCATCTGAAATATTTACTTCTACATGTACAGTATCGCTTTCCATTCCAAATACTGCGCCTGATATGATCCTGCAATACATCTTTGCCTCCTTATATCTTTTGTCTCGTTTATTATACACGAATCATTCTATAATGTAAATACATTTATATGATAGAATGTTCCAAAATCATAAGGTATCTCACGATAGCTTGGATCACTTCAAGACGCTTTTTTCGTTATTTGTAGTTCTCTTCCTTTAGGCATCTCTTTTCCATTGCTTCCTGTCACTTTCACCTCCACTGTCTGATAATCTTCAGAAATACGAAAATATAACTCCTTGGCTCCCTTTGTCTGAAATCTGGCCTGTACTTTTTCTCCCTGATCCTCTGCAAGATTTTTCAGCACTTCATGGTCAAAGGTGCGAAATCTTTCATCTTCTGTCTCTATGACAGGGCGTTCATTATCCAATAAGGTAATGGAAGTCCACTCTCTCCCTGCCACCTCTTCCACTGGCTTTTCTACACATACATCCTGGAGAGCCTTCACCATAACCGTTCCCACTTCCTCCAGCCAATGCTTGTCTGTCTCATACGTCACATGTTCCAAATAAGAAAGGATAGGCGGTGAAAGAAACATCACAGCGATGGCGGCTACAAAAGCTGCTGCTGCTACCTGCCACCCTTTTAACTCCTTTTCCAATCTTTCTCCCTCCTTTTTTAATTTTCTAAAAGCTTTCTTCCCTCCTCCTTGGTAATTTTTTTATTTTTGATTAGGACATCTATTGTATCCTTCATTGTAATATTGGGCTTTAAATCCTCATAGCTGCCTTTTTTTATCTGTTCCTTCGCCCTTTCATCCATTTCTATAGCCTCAAAGACGAGCTGCCTTTTATAATCTGTAATGGAAGCAATCCTCTGGGAGACTACTCCTCTTAAAGCAGCTGCTAAACGCCTTTTATTTTCTTCTAACTTCTGGGGTTTTAAAAGCCTTACTAAATATTCAATGCTGTCGCAAATATTATTGCCAGGAGCAGCTGCTAAGACCAAATGCCCCGTTTCAACAGCCATGAGTATGCCTTCCAAAGTTTCCACATCCACAACTTCTCCAACGACAATAACATCAGCATCCTCTCTAAGAGCATCTTTTAGTCCCTGTCCATATCCTTTTGTGTCTGAACCTACCTCTCTTTGAACAATCAACGATTTATCATTCTTATGACAGTATTCCACTGGATTTTCTATAGTAACAATAAAAGCCTCTCTGTTTTTATTTATATGGTTTACCATAGCCGCCAGGGTCATAGACTTTCCTCCGCCAACAGGACCAGATATCATGCAAAGTCCCTTATTGGCATGACATGTTCCCTTAACAAAGGCTGGCATTCCAAGAAAGTCTAAGTCTGGTATCTCCTCTTCTATTCTGTGGAATACCATAGCTGCTGTTTTCCTTTGTTTAAATGCATGAATTCTGTATCTTCCCTTATCTTCATCTCCATAAGCTACATCGAATTCTCCTCTTTCTTCAAATTTCTCCCTCTGATCCGACGTCATAATTTGAACAAGTATCTCTAGAGAGTCTGCCTGCTCTACTGGAGGAAAACTTGTTGGCTGGAGACGGCCGTTCATTCGAAGATAAGGAATGGCCCCTACAGCCACATGGATATCCGATGCTTTTTTTTTCTTTGCCTCCTTTAAAAGTTCCTCCAGCACAACCATGTTCCTCTCCTCCTTTATCCTATTTTCTCCCTCAAAATTTCCAGTCCTTTCTGAAGCTGGATATCTTCTTCCTTTTTTATTTCCAGTTGGTACTTTAATTCCTCAGGCATAGTCACCTCTACGTCTGGTTCCACTCCCTTCTCATGGATGCTAACCCCACTTGGAAGGTAGTATTCCTGGACTGTCAGCTTCACGCCAGCTCCGTTTCCCACATGAAAAATTCTCTGTACGATTCCTTTTCCATATGTCTTTTCGCCAACTAAGGTTCCCTTTTCATAATCTCTGATTCCTCCTGCGAAAATTTCCGATGCTGAGGCTGACTCTCCATTAATAAGAACAACTAAAGGCTGCTCAAAAAAATGTCCATCCTCCCCTGTTACAGCACTGCCGTTTCCTCCTTTATCCTTTGTAGACATGAGAACGTCCCCATCTGGCACCATATAGTCCAACACTTTACATACTGCAGTGACAACTCCTCCAGGATTATTTCTCACATCAATAATAAGTCCCTTCATCCCTTCCTCTTCTCCTTGCTCTACAGCTCGGACAAATTGGTTGTATGTAACATCTTCAAATTCTGATATAGCTATGTATCCAATATTATCTTCCAACATTTCATATTCTACTGTTGGAGTTTCAATCGTCCTTCTTTTTATACGAAAAGTTTTATAAACTTTTTCGCTTGATCGATAAACTTCTAATACAACTTCTGTTCCGCTTTCTCCTTTTACAAAATTCACAAAAGTAGCTAAATCCATTCCTGCTGTATCCTGTCCATCTACCTTTGTAAATACATCCCCTGGAAGAAGTCCTGCCTCCTCGCTGGGAGTGCCCTTATAAGGCTTCACTACTGTAATGAGTCCTGTCTCCCTGTCCTGGCTTAGGAGGGCTCCAATTCCAGAATATTCTCCTGTCGTCATTTCCATCAGCCTGTTATATTCTTCTGGTGTATAATAAACAGAATAAGGGTCGTCAAGGCCTGCTATCAGGCCCTTGTACACACCCGTCTCCAAATCTTCCTGTTCATAATCAAATAAATAAAACTGATCAATCATATTTTCTAAGGAATCAATGTTCTCTAAAATGACTGCCTTCCTCGCCGCTCCTTCTTTGCCCTTGCTGGAAGACAGACTATAGCTATTAACAATAAGAAACAAATAGGTCGTCTCAAATATTAGGACAAAGGCTAAAAAGATAATGATTCCTATCATAGTATATTTAGTGCTTTTTTTCATATCCAAACTCTTCCTTTAATTTTTTTAATGCTTTTTTTTCTATGCGGGACACATAACTTCTAGATATCCCCATCTGTTCTCCTATCTCCCGCTGAGTCATTTCCCTGTACTCTCCCAGCCCATATCTCATTTTGATAATCTCTCTCTCTCGGCCTGGCAGACAGGACTCCACATAGCGTTGAAGCTTTTTTACATTGTCGTTTGTCTCCAGGCGATCTACTACATCTTCGTTTGGGCCCTCCATAATATCCAGAAGGTTAATTTCATTCCCCTCTTTATCTGTACCCATAGGTTCATACAAGGATACTTCTCTGTTCATTTTTTTCTTGGCTCGAAGCATCATGAGAAGCTCATTATCAATGCATCTTGCAGCATAAGTGCCAAGCCTAGTCCCTTTTGTATAATCAAAGGTGGTAACCGCCTTAATCAACCCTATTGTTCCAATGGAAATTAAATCTTCCATTTCTTCATTCCCGCTTTGGTATTTTTTTACTATATGGGCTACTAACCGAAGATTTCTTTCAATGAGAATATCCTTGGCCCCTTCATCCCCGTCCCTGTACCTTTCTACATAATATTTCTCTTCCTCTGAGGACAATGGTTTCTCAAAAGCCTTCAAAAAAACACCTCAAAGCCGTTTTATATTATTGTATGAAGAAGGGGGACTCTTAGTGCCTTTCCTATTTAATTTATTTCTCTCCTTTTCTTTTATTATACAAAATATTATATAAAATAACAAGAAACATTCTTTAGTCAAAGAGAAATTGTGCCAGTACTTGGTTGCTTACATCAATTCCCCTTTTTGTCAAAACCAGGGTTTCTCCTCTCCACTCTAAGAAACCTCCTTGTTCTAGCTTATTCAGAGAATTTTCGTATATTTCCTTTAAATCCATGGAAAAGCGCTCATAAAACTCTTTTCTGCTAACTCCTTTTTCCATTCTCAGCCCTAAAAACATTGTTTCTTCTATCTGTTCCTTTAAAGGAAGTCTCTTTATATTATTTTTTTTTCCTGGATCCTTTTTATATTGTTCCATAGTTGTCTTATTTTGAAAACGTGTTTCTTCCATTAAAGAAGAGGATCCAAGTCCAAATCCCAAATACTCTCCCCTTTGCCAGTAAACGAGGTTATGGCGGCACTCCTTTCCTTTTTTTGCATAATTCGATATTTCATATCTGTCATATCCCTTTGTTTTTAAATATTGTTTTGTATATTCATACATCTCCCTTTCCACTTCTTCATCAGGCAGCCCTTTCCCATCTTGATACCACTGATGAAATAAAGTTCCTTCTTCAATGATCAAGCTATAAGAAGAAATGTGCTCTGGCTCTAATTGGGCAGTAAACTCCAAGCTTTCCTTATAAGAATTTAATGTCTGTCCTGGCAGGGCAGATAATAAATCAATGTTAATATTGTCAAATCCTTCCTCCCTGGCTTGCCTATAAGTAAGAAGAAAGTCCTCCTTTGTATGAACTCTCCCTAGTTTTTTTAGCTCTTCGTCTATGGCAGACTGAAGGCCAATGCTAAGGCGGTTAATTCCCATCTTTCTATAATCTGACAATTTTTTTTTTGTTACTGACCCAGGATTGACTTCTATTGTCCACTCCCTATCTTCATAAGCCATATAGGGAAATGC
Organism: uncultured bacterium; assembly: GCA_947567075.1. Taxonomy (GTDB): domain Bacteria; phylum Bacillota; class Clostridia; order Lachnospirales; family Lachnospiraceae; genus MGBC165282. The sequence goes on along the minus strand of CANOLZ010000007.1, from coordinate 21,174 downwards.
CTCTTTGAACCCATCCAATATGTTTTTCAACTCTTTTCCATGTAAAACAGACGGCGTCCCTCCCCCGATGAATACCGTCTGCACCTTGTATTTTTCTCCTCTATAAGGAGAAGATATCACTTCCCTTAACAATGCATCCATATATTGCTCCCTCTCCCTTTCCATAGAAGGAAAGGACAAAAAGTCGCAATAATAACATTTCTTTGTACAAAAAGGAATATGAAAATATACAGATAATGGCTTCCTCACTATCCTCTACTTCCTTTCATCCAGCTTTAAAACACTCATAAATGCTTTTTGAGGGATCTCCACACTGCCTACCTGACGCATTCTCTTTTTTCCTTCTTTTTGCTTTTCCAACAGCTTTCTTTTACGGCTTATATCTCCCCCATAACATTTTGCCAAAACATCTTTTCTCATAGCTTTTACCGTCTCTCTTGCAATGACCTTACTTCCTATGGCTGCCTGAATAGGTATTTCAAATAAATGCCTTGGAATCTCCTCTTTTAATTTCTCACACATCTTTCTCCCTCGGTCATAGGCTGTGTCCTTATGAACAATAAAGGAAAGAGCATCCACCTCTTCTTTATTAATAAGAATATCCAATTTAACAAGCTCAGAACGGACATAGCCTTTCATATCATAATCAAAGGATGCATACCCCCTTGATCTAGACTTTAAAGCATCAAAAAAATCATAGATGATTTCATTCAAAGGAAGATCATATTTTAAAAGGGCCCTTGTCTCCTCCATATATTCCATGCCAAGATATACGCCTCGTCTTTCCTGGCAAAGTTCCATAATAGAACCAATAAACTCTGTTGTCACCATGATTTCTGCGCTGACAACAGGCTCTTCCATCCACTCAATCTCCCCAGCTTCTGGCAAATTCGATGGATTGGTGAGCTCTACAACTTCACCATTTGTCTTATGGACTTTATAAATAACCCCAGGGGCTGTTGTCACCAGATCTAGATTATACTCTCTCTCCAGCCTTTCTTGAATTATTTCCAAGTGCAAAAGCCCTAAAAAGCCGCATCGAAATCCAAAACCTAGAGCAATGGAAGTTTCTGCCTCAAAAGTGAGGGAGGCGTCATTTAACTTTAGTTTTTCCAGGGCATCCCTTAAGTCTCCATATTTTGCCCCATCTTGAGGGTACATCCCACAATATACCATAGAGTTTACTTTTTTATATCCTGGCAAAGGTTCCTTACATGGATTCTTACTATTTGTAACTGTGTCCCCTACCCTTGTGTCCTTTACATTTTTCAGCGAGGCAGTTATATATCCAACCATACCGGCAGACAGCTCCTCACAAGGGATAAACTGTCCTGCTCCAAAATAGCCTACCTCCGCTACCTCCGCCTTTGCTCCTGTAGCCATCATCTGTATAGGAGTTCCTTTGCTCACCCTTCCTTCTTTCATTCTGCAAAAGATAATAACACCTTTATAAGAATCATAAAGAGAGTCAAAAATCAAAGCTTGTAAAGGGTTGTCTGGGCTTCCCTTAGGAGCTGGTATTTTTTTCACAATCTGTTCTAACACTTCTTCAATATTTTGCCCGTTTTTCGCTGAAATTAGGGGAGCGTCCTCTGCCTCAATACCAATGACATCCTCAATTTCCTCAATGACTCTTTTAGGCTGGGCGCTTGGGAGATCAATTTTATTAATGACAGGTATAACATCTAAATCATGATCCAAAGCCAAGTATACATTGGCCAGAGTCTGAGCCTCAATGCCCTGGGCAGCGTCTACAACAAGCACTGCTCCGTCACAAGCCGCAAGACTTCTGCTCACCTCATAATTAAAATCCACATGTCCTGGAGTATCAATTAAATTAAAAATATATTCCTCTCCATCTAAGGCTTTATAAACAATACGTACTGTCTGGGCCTTAATCGTAATCCCTCTCTCCCTTTCTAAATCCATGTTGTCCAAAACTTGGGACTGCATTTCCCTGCTTGTTAAAAGGCCTGTCTTTTCTATAATTCTGTCAGCCAATGTGGATTTTCCATGGTCAATATGGGCAATAATACAAAAATTCCTAATTTTACTCTGATCCACTGTAGACATACGTTCCTCCAAACTGATTTTCAATGGTGTGCACTTTAACATAAGTAGTCCCATTATATCAGCTTATTCCTTTCCTGACAACACTTTATCCAGTATGTAAGCAATGGGAGTCATCGTATTCATAATTTCCTCCACAGTATTTGTCTGGGCTCCTGCCTCGATAAGAAGACTTTTATCTCTATAATGCATATTATACCGATATCCTTTTAAGTAAATCTTCCTGGCTAAACTTGGATAATATTCTGACATTTTCAGTTGCAGTTGGAAAGCAAGAGCTAGATTATCTTCTATGTATGGATTGGGCAAATATTCAATATCCCCTACTTTCTTTGTATGACTTAATCCGTTAAAAAACATAAATTGGGCCATAGTAACCCCATCAATTTCTGTTATAAGCCTTTGGTTATCCGCAACCCCATCTCTGTGAAGATCAATGACAACTTCAATGCTTGGATTTTCTTCTAATATTTTTTCAATAGCCGGCCCTGCAGCAGAATAGGCATAGTCTCTGCTTTCTGTGTCATACTCTCCTGTATGGTGAATGACATTATAGCCATATTCCTCTCTAAGAATAGAGGAAAGCCTTTCTCCCACTCCTACAATGGTTGTGCTTTTATCTCCTGGAATGCTATCTAAAAAACTTTCCTGGGAGTGGGTATGATAAATTAAAATCTGGGGCTTTGTATTATCTCCCTTTAATCTCATATCCTTTCCCATGAGCATTTGAATATTCAGCTTATCCTCACTGATTTCTGTTGTTTTATCTATTGCATAGAAGTTGCGTAGCAAATATTGGAAATTATCCAAATCTTTCATGGAATATTCCACAGTTTTCTTTGTTCTTACCTGCCCTGGTTCCATAATCTGTCTTTCTGCTTCCTTTCTCTCAGGGAGGGTCTCTTCCAAATCTACTGCCCCTTCTGCAGGAATAATCTCTCCTGTGTCAGCCACCTCATTTTCATCTGCTGCCTCCATTTTTAATATGTTTTCGTAAGTATCTGCACTTTCAATCTGCCTTTCATACTCTCCTTTTTCTTCTATATATGCTAAAAGAGGTATTTGCTCCCAAATTATCTTTAAGAAATATTCTATCCAGTTTTCCGAAGTTTCCGGACTCTCCATTCCCATAGAAAAAACAGGAGCATAGTTTTCTACTGCCTTCTTTTGAATGCTATTCCCAAAACGGGCCCATAGTCCTCCCGAATCCCCTACATCAAACTTTCCAAATACAATGACTGCCCGCAGCACAAAATAACTACCCATCAAAAGTACAAGACCTATGACCACCCCGTTTCTCTTCCCAGCCGTACTCCCACCTCTTTCTAAAAGTATTTCCTCAAAAGATCTACTTCAATATATGAAGGAAGTCCCATTTTCAGAACAGTGGCATCTCTGGATCCTATATAAGTAACAGCTGTTTTTCTCTTGTTCAAATCACGATTCATTCTCCTTAGGAATTTTTCTTTCCTAAATGCAATAAAAAAGAATCTCCAAGAGGAGATCCTATTGTCTTATACTTTATGAAGCCATTTTATTTACAGCCTTTGTCAAGCGGGAAACTTTTCTGCTGGAAGTATTTTTATGAAATACACCCTTTGACGTTGCCTTTTGAATGTCTGAAATTGCATGATTCAATGCTGATTTTGCCCCATCCGCATCGTTTTGTTCTATGGCAGCATATACTTTCTTAATAGAAGTTTTTACTTTTGAGCGGATTGCTTTGTTTCTATCAGCTTTTTTCTGAGCTACTAAAATTCTCTTTTTTGCAGACTTAATATTAGCCAAGACTTACACCTCCATCTAAAATATGATTCTACTACATTTAAGCAGGACACAGACGTACCTAATGCATTCTTTTTCATTTTAGTAGAAAGAATCTATCCTGTCAATACATATTTTCTTATTTTCGAGAAAAAATATAGGTTAATTACTGTTTCCTTTAAACAATTCACTTTGATTCAGTAATATTCCAGCGCAAAACTTTGCGCAGAAATGAGGTAAAATAAAGCATGAGTGATTTCCGAGTAAGGACGGATCTTGCTTTGGAAGCAAGAGAATACATGGAAGAGACAAAGGAAGAGATACGGGGAGTAAAAGTGGAAGAAAGTTTTCAAGAAGAGACAGATATACGTATTACAAAAGTAATGATTGAGACAAAAAATGGAGCCAAGGCAATGGGAAAGCCAATGGGTACTTATATTACTCTGGAAGCTCCCAACATGATTGTTCCTGACGAAGACTATCACAGGGAAATCAGTTTAGAACTGGCAAAGCAAATACGAGAACTGATTCCTGATGCTGACAAGGAGCAGTCTATATTAGCTGTAGGCTTGGGAAACAGGGAAGTGACCCCTGATTCCCTAGGACCTCAAGTCATGGGAAACTTATTAATTACAAGACATATTGTCAAAGAATATGGCAAAGCCGCCTATGGAGCAGATAAGATTCATCTTGTCAGCAGTATCGTCCCAGGAGTCATGGCTCAAACAGGCATGGACACTTCAGAAATTATTCGAGGTATTATAAAAGAAACTTCTCCAAATGTCCTTGTTGTTGTAGACGCTTTGGCGGCAAGAAGCACAAAGAGGTTGAACCGCACCATCCAAATTACCAATACAGGCATTCATCCTGGTTCTGGCGTGGGAAACCACCGTAACGCCCTTACAGAAGAGACATTGGGAATTCCAGTCATTGCCATAGGCGTTCCCACAGTGGTAGATGCCGCTACCATTGTCAACGACGCCATAGATAATATGACGAATTCTATGTCTGAGTTAAATAATATGTATGTCACGCCAAAAGACATTGATGAGACTGTGAAAAATATTGGCTTTACCATATCAGAAGCTTTAAATATCGCTCTAGAAATTTAAAATTCAACATACAGGGCTGAGCACTTTCAGCCCTCCCCTAAATAAGCTTTTTTTACAGAATCATCTTTCATAAGCTCCTTGGCATCCCCAGACAATACAATCTTCCCAGTCTCCAAAACATAAGCTCTGTCAGCAATGGACAATGCTTTTTTTGCATTCTGCTCTACCAGAAGCACCGTTGTCCCTGCCTGACTTATCTCTTGTATAATATGAAAAATTTCAGAAACATATAAAGGAGATAGCCCCATAGACGGTTCATCCATGAGAATAATTTTAGGCCTAGACATAAGAGCCCTGCCCAAGGCAAGCATTTGCTGCTCTCCTCCGCTTAAAGTTCCTGCAATTTGTGACTTTCTCTCCTTTAACCTTTCGAACCTTTGATAAACCTTTTCCAATGACTCGTTTATTTCCTCTTTGTCTCTTCTTGTAAAAGCTCCCAGTTTTAAATTATCTAAAACGGTTAACTCCTGGAATATCCTTCTCCCCTCTGGCACATGGGCCATTCCCATAGAAACAATTTTATGGGCAGGGGTTTTTGTCAACTCTTCCCCGCAAAAACTAATGGATCCAGACTTTGCTGGCAACAGCCCTGTCACTGTGTGAAGTATTGTTGTCTTCCCAGCTCCATTAGCCCCTATGAGAGCTATGACTTCTCCTTCCCGAACTTCAAAGGAAATTCCTTTTAGGGCTTTTATCACTCCATAATATACTTCCAAGTTTTCCACTGTTAACATAGCCATAAAGCTTCTCCCTCTCTATCCAGGGCTAGCCCCTTAATTACTCACCCAAATATGCAGCTATCACTTGGGGATTATTTAAGACAGTGTTTGTCTCTCCATGGGCAAGCTCACTTCCAAAATTTAACACAGTAATTCTCTCACAAATACCGCTCACTAACTTCATATCGTGCTCTATTAGTAAAATGGTCATTTGAAATTCATCTCTTATAAACTTTATTGTTTTCATTAATTCTCCCGTTTCATTGGGATTCATTCCAGCTGCTGGCTCATCAAGTAAAAGTAATTTTGGCTTTGTGGCCAATGCTCTTGCAATTTCCAGCTTCCTTTGTTTTCCATAAGGAAGATTAGAAGCCAGTATGTCCTTTTCCTTTTCCAACCCAAAAACAGTAAGAAGCTCTATTGCCTTTTCATCCATTTCTTTCTCGACTTTAAAAAAACGAGGAAGGCGGAGCATTCCTTCTAAAACAGAATATTTCAACTGGTTGCCCAGTCCAATTTTTACATTATCCAATACAGTCATATGATGAAAAAGGCGGATATTTTGGAAGGTTCTTGCTATCCCCTTTTTATTAATTTCTATCGTAGATTTTCCTACTAAGTTCTCTTCTTCTAAAAGAATTTGACCCTCTGTTGGACGATATACTCCTGTGAGCAAGTTAAACACAGTTGTCTTTCCTGCTCCATTAGGACCGATGAGTCCGTATAATTCCCCTTTTTTTATTTTCATATTCAGCTCACTGACTGCCTTTAAACCTCCAAAGGCGATACTTAAGTTTTTTAGCTCTAATAATATCACCTTGCATTCCCCCTTTTTCTATGGAGCCATGAGTAAACATTATTTTTAACCATTGCGAATCTAGGGTTTGCATTCCATATCATCATAGTAATAAGCACGATTGCATAAGCTAACATTCTATAGTCAGAAAATCCCCTTAGTATTTCAGGAAGCAATGTAATGACAACGGCTGCAATAACAGAACCTGTTAAATTGCCCATTCCTCCCAAAACGACCATGACAAGAATTTCAATGGATTTATTAAAATCAAAAGCATCTGGCTTTAATATTCCCAGATTCTGTCCATATAAAACACCAGCCATGCCAGCAAAAAAAGCGGCAACCACAAATGCCAGCAACTTATGAAAAATAACATTTACTCCTAAAGATTCTGAGGCAATAATATTATCTCGAATAGAGCAAATTCCTCTTCCATGTCTTGATTTTACCAAATTGGATATAATGAGGATCGTTATAATTGCCACAATATATACAATCGTATAATTCGTGGATTTTCCAATTCCCTTTAATCCTCCAGCTCCTCCTGTCACTTTCATATTTGTCAGAACAGAGCGCACAATCTCCCCAAAGGCCAAGGTAACAATGGCCAAATAGTCCCCTTGAAGACGAAGGGCCGGAATGCCAATGAGAATGCCAAAAATAGCTGCCACCGCTCCTCCGATAATAAGAGCTAAAGGGAACTGGATTGCTAAAGGCAGGTCTGTATAAATGGTAAAAAGGCAGCCTGCATATGCTCCTATGGACATGAATCCTCCATGTCCTAAATTCAATTCCCCTAAAAATCCTACCGTTAGGTTCAGGGAAACTGCTAAAATAACATTAATGCCCACAGGGGCCAAAAGACTTCGGTAATGCCTGTTAAGCACTTTCATATTTACTAAAAAAAACAGCGCTGCATATACTGCAATGACAAGCAGCGCTACCATTATATTTCTCTTTGTTATCACTTTTTTCACTCTTGCCACCGCCTTATACTTTATCGATTCGTTTCTTACCAAGAAGGCCTGTCGGCTTCACTAAGAGCACGAGAATCAGTACGCCAAAAACAATGGCGTCTGCCAGCTCTGTGGATATGTATGCTTTAGATAAACTCTCTATAATTCCTAATAACAATCCTCCTACCATGGCTCCTGGCACACTGCCGATTCCTCCTAAAACAGCAGCTACAAAGGCTTTAATTCCTGGCATGGAACCAGTATAGGGGCCTACAAATCCATAAGAACTTGTAAGAAGCACCCCTGCGACTGCTGCTAAGGCTGAGCCAATTCCAAAAGTTACAGAAATCGTTTTATTTACATTTATCCCCATAAGTTGGGCTGCCCCTTTATCTTCTGCCACTGCAAGCATGGCCATTCCTGTTTTTGTATATTTCATAAAGGAAGTGAGAGCAGCCATAATAAAAATCGTAACTCCCAGCGTAACCATAGCCTCTCCTGTTATTTCCACCCCTCCTATAAGGAGTGAGGGAAGGTTAACTGCGGACTCCACCTTTCTTTGTTGGGAACCAAAGATGAGAAGGGCAACACTTTGCAGAAAATAGCTGACGCCAATTGCCGTAATGAGAACCGCCAAAGGGGAGGACATACGTAATGGTTTATATGCAATTCTCTCAATGACAATCCCCAAAAGAGCACATACAGCCATAGATATAAAAATCGCTACTGGTGCTGGAAGGGAAAGGAAGCTCATAGCAATAGACAATGTATAAGCTCCTACCATGATAATGTCTCCATGGGCAAAATTCAACATTTTTGCAATTCCGTATACCATTGTATATCCTAAGGCAATAAGGGCATAAATACTTCCCAGATTTAATCCATTCATAAATTGTGCAATTACTTCCATAATAAGTATGATCAGCTCCTTTACTTTTGTGCTGTTTACTCGTTTATTTATATCACGATTCCATAAAAAAAACAATACCAATCCTCCATAGACCCATATTTTGGATTGGTATTGCATCTACATATCCTTTTATATTTTATTTTGCCACATACTGTCCATTTTCAATGGTAGCTACAAGAGCGCTCTTATTTGGCTCTCCTTCTTTTGTAAAGGTCATATCTCCTGTAAGTCCCTTCACTTCAATATTTTGCATATTGGCAATAATATTCTCATTGGTTACATCCCCATTGCAAGCGCTAATTGCCTGGTAAATGGCATATACACCGTCATATCCGTCTGCTGCAAACTGATCTGGAATTGCATTATATGATTGATTGTATGTTTCTACAAATTTTTTGACATTTTCTGCCTCTGAAGTAGCTACAAAAGGAGTGAGGAATACAGCCCCTTCTATATTGGTTGTGTCCCCATTGAGTTGGGCAATGACACCGTCCCATCCGTCACATCCAAAATAAGGAAGTTCCAATCCTACAGTTTTTGCCTGTTCTGAAATATATGCCACTTCTGCATAATAAACAGGAAGGAACAAACATTGAGCTCCAGAAGATTTTACTTTTGTCAGCTGGGTTTTAAAATCCACGTCTCCACTTGTAAAGGACTCAGACGTTGCCACATTTAAACCAATAGCCCCTGCCTGTTCCTCAAAAGCTTCCTTTATTCCATTACTGTAATCACTGGAATTATCATAAATAACTGCCACACTTTCGTAACCTTGGGCCTTAATGTAATCTGCCATTGTCTTTCCTTGAAGGGGATCTGTAAAGCAGATTCGAAATCCATTATCATACTGAGTGCATGCCTGTGCAGATCCACTTGGAGTTACCTGAAGTATTCCATCTACCTGGGATTCCTCTGTAACCGCAATGCAAGCGTCACTTGTCACAGCCCCTAAAATGGCTGTAACCTCCTGATCCATCAAAGTATTATATGCACTGACTGCTTTTTCTCCGTCTGCCTGATCATCTTCAAATAAAAGTTCCAGCTGAATGCCTCCTAAAGCGTTGATCTCATCGACAGCTACTTGAGCTCCCTGCTTAACAGATAATCCATAGGAAGCATTGGGACCAGTTAAAGGGCCAATACCTCCAATTTTATAAGCACCATCTCCCGAGGCTGTATCGACTCCTTGTGTCTTCGTTTCCTTTTCTCCTTCCCCAGAAACATCTGTTCCACTATCCTGGGGCGTCTCATCTGCCTCCTTACTTCCACATCCAGACAAAGCTGTAAAGGAAAGGCTCAAAGCCAAAAACATTACTACTAACTTTTTCATCATTCTCCTCATTTCTATGTGGCTTTCTTAAAATATAAAACTAGGAGTGCCACAAAACCCCTGTTCCTTTTCTTGTTTCATTTTTTAGTTTAATCCATTTATTTCTTTTCTGTCAAGATGATTCTATTTTTGTTTTCTCTTTTGAAGTACAACTATGATTTTTTTTCTTTTTTTAGCATATTTTAGATAAACTGTTAATAAAAAATAGAAAACTTGTTAGAATTTTTCCTTGAAAATAATTTTTTTAACTACTATAATATTTATGTCATTATTATTTCCATTTTGTTATAAAACGACAAAGACGAAACATATTTTGCCAGCGCTGCGGCAAAAAACTTTAATTTCAAGATATGCAGCGTAGAAAAGGAGTCTCTTATGAAAGCATCAAGTACAATATCATCTGAACAGTTTGGGAGTAAACCTCTAAAGAGTCGAATTAAAGAAGCTTTTTTTATCATTTTAGCGATTGTCTTTCTCGTTTCTGTCATTGCCTTTTTTTCATTGAAAGTTGTTAAAGATAAGCTAAATGATTTTCAAGGTTCTACTTTCAATACTGTAAACTATGCATGGGATGCGAAAAATCAGTTGCTGACCATCAAATCTTCGATTTATGAACTATGTCTCACTTCCAATCCGGAAAACCGCACAAAACATATTGAAGCATTACAAGCTGCAAATGAAAGTCTGGATAATTCTCTGCAATGGTTATCCTCTTCCCCAAGCAGTGCTTCTTATATGGATACTATTAATTCTGTAGACGCCTTATTAGCGTCCATTGAACCAGATATTAATGAAGCCTTGGCTTTAGGCCAGCAAAATAAAATGATGGAAGCGGCAGAGCTGCTTGAGGAACGATTTGTAAAAAATATTTCCAGTATGCTCTTGGAATTTGACGATATTATTTTATTGGTGGAAAACGAAGCTGTTGCTTCTATTGAATCCATGAATCGTTTCGTATTAATCATTTTAGGAGTACTCATTGCCATCTGTTTATTTGCTACTTTCGTTTCCTGGCGAATTATTGAACATACTGTATCTGGCATAATCACTCCTCTCTCAGAAATTGGAGCCGCCATGAAGGAGATTTCCAAAGGAAATTTAGACATCCAGCTAGATTATACATCCAATAATGAATTGGGAGCCCTTTCCGATACTATTCGGGAAACAAGCCAGGAACTTTATAAATATGTAAAAAATATTGATGACACATTAGCTGAAATGGCTAATCGGAATTTTACTGTGACTGTAGACATTGAATACAGAGGAATGTTTGCCCATATTAAAACATCCTTTGAGAAAATTATTTTTATACTGAATGATATTACAAGCAAAATTAAAGAAACTGCTGATGGTGTTGCCGATGGTTCCTCTCAGATTTCTGACGCTTCCCAATCTTTGGCTAATGGAGCCACGGATCAGTCCAGCAGTGTTCAACAGTTATTAGCAACGGTTTCCCAGCTGTCTGAACAGGTAGAGGATAATGCTGGCAATGCCCGTATTGTTAGTGAAAAATCTCTTAAAGCCCATGAAATCATTCTTAAAAGTAATGAACATATGAATCAGTTAATGAGCGCTATGAAAGATATATCTGAAGCTTCTGAAAGAATCTCTGATATTATTACGGTTATTGATGGAATTTCTGAACAGACAAATCTTTTAGCCTTAAACGCCTCCATAGAAGCTGCCAGAGCTGGAGAAAATGGGAAAGGTTTTGCCGTTGTTGCCAATGAAATTGGGAAACTAGCTAATGAAACTGGAAACTCCACAAAAACAACGACAGAACTCATTACAAAAAGTTTAGAAGCTGTAAAAACAGGTGAGAAGCTGGCCAGCGAAACAGCCTCTGTCCTTCTAAAAGTCGTGGAAGAAACTTCTGCTATTACCAGCTTAGTAGATAGTGTATCCACTGCATGTACAGAAGAATCCGACTTTTTAAATCAGGTAAATTCAACGATTGAATCTATCTCCGGGGTTGTGGAAGAGTCCGCCTCTATTGCAGAGGAAACTTCTGCCGCAAGTCAGGAATTAGCCAATCATGCTCTTACCTTGTCAGATACCATGTCCACTTTTACATTGAAAGAATAAGCCAAGTTTGAATACATATCCAGGCGGCCAACGAAATGATTTATCCCTGGACCTTTCTTTCATGCTTAAAGGAAAATACAGTTCAGCTTCAAGTTGAACTGTATTTTTTATACATTTTCATAGGATTAATGCTTGAAAATAATATTATGTCATATTATAATTTTTATATACATGATGTCAGGGGCAAAAAGTCATATCCATTCATGCAGATGGGATGGGCATGACCTTTTACCCCTAGTATCTTTACATATAATTTATCATTTATTAATAAAATAAAAGGAGAATTCACATGAACAATAAGAGTACAAAACCAGACAAATTTGGAAACAAAACATTAAGAACCAGGCTGCGCACCTCCTTTATCTCCATTGCTTCTATTGTTATTATTGTTTCCATTATTTCTATCTTTTCCCTGACCTCCCTTCAAAAAAGTCTTAATGACTTTCAAACAGATACGTTAAAAACAGTTGATCTTACATGGAATGCAAGAGTTGATCTTATTTCTATACAAAATTCCATATTGAAGATTTCTTCAACTAAAAATGATACTTTAAATCAAACCCATGCTGATGCTTTAAATAAAGCAAAAGTTGAGCTGAATGAGTCTATGGAACTTTTAAATGCAATTTCCCACTCCCCAGAAGCCTCTCAAGCTTTAACAAATATTAACAACATATTAGTACAATTAGAGTCTCTGGAAGACGAAGCTATTGCCCTTGGCCAGGCCAACAAAATTGATGAGGCAGTCTCTGTTTTAGAAAGCGGTTACTTGGATTTATCCAATGAAGCAGCCGAACAGTTTGAAATTATAAGCAATGTTATCTCAACAAATTCTAATGATACCATTGACAGCATGAACCAATTTGTACTCATTGTTATTATACTTCTGGCTCTTTTTTGTATTATTTCTATGTTTGCTTCCCTTGGCATTGCAAAAACAACCATTGATGGCATTATCAAACCTTTAAGTCAAATTGAAAGAGCAATGAAGGAAATTTCTCAAGGAAACTTAGATATTCAGCTGGATTACCATTCTAACAATGCCCTGGGAAGACTTGCAGATGTTATTAGGGATACGAGCCAAGAGCTGTATAAATATGTAAAAAATATTGATGATACTCTAAGTGAAATGGCAAACTATAACTTTACAGTTACAGTCGATATTGAATATCGGGGAATGTTTTCCAATATTAAAACCTCTTTTGAAAAAATTATTTTTATTCTCAATGATATTACAAAAAAAATCAAAGATGCTGCTGACGGAGTGGCAGACGGTTCCGATCAGATCTCAGAAGCTTCCCAGTCCTTAGCTGACGGAGCTACCGATCAATCCAGCAGTGTCCAACAGCTTCTTGCCACTATGACAAATCTCTCTGCACAGGTAGAGGGAAATGCAAAAGACGCCAGAACAGTAAGTGCAAAATCTGTAGAGTCCCAGGAAATCATTAATAAAGGCAACAACCATATGAATGAATTAATGAAAGCAATGGAAGACATTTCAAAAGCTTCTGAACGAATTTCTGATATTATTACTGTTATCGATGGGATTTCCGGCCAGACAAACCTCTTAGCATTGAATGCTTCTATAGAAGCTGCTAGGGCTGGGGAAAATGGAAAAGGCTTTGCCGTTGTTGCCAATGAAATTGGGAAGCTGGCTAATGAGACAAGTGAATCTACAAAGATTACTGCTGAATTAATTAATCAAAGTCTGGATGCTGTTAAAGTTGGGGAGCGGCTTGCCAAAGAGACTGCCTCCATTCTGCTGCAAGTTGTAGAAGAATCTTCTGCTATTACCTCCCTGGCTGACAATGTTTCTGACGCCTGCGCTGAGCAATCCAACTCTTTAAATCAGGTAAATTCAGCCATTGAATCTATTTCTGGAATTGTAGAGGAAACTGCTTCCATTGCTGAGGAGACTTCCTCTTCCAGTCAGTCTCTCTCCACCCATGCATCTACCCTTGCAGAGACTATGTCCAACTTTACTTTAAAATAAATAAGGTTTATAAGAGAAACAATAGAACTTGTCCTCTGAGAGGATTCTGTTGTCATGAATAACAAAGGATACACCTAATCCTTATACTGGATTAGGCGTATCCTTTTATATTAGTGCAAATTTTCTTTCTAATGTTCCCTTATAGAAAAACAAGCTGGAAATATCCTGTTAAGAGGAAACTCCCTCCTTCACATGATTGAAATTTCAAACAGATACTTACATAAATTGAGCAAAAATAGAAATAAAAACTACTGTACATAAGCCTGCCACCACAATGGCCAAACTTCCCATAGCTCCCTCTACTTCTCCCATTTCCATAGCCTTTGTCGTTCCTATACTGTGAGAAGCACAGCCTATGGCAACTCCCTTTGCCACAGGATCTGTAATTTTAAAAACTTTGCATGTTATCTCTGCAGTCATGTTTCCTAGTATTCCCGTAACAAGAATGACCGCTACTGTGATGGTCACAATCCCTCCCATTTCCTCTGATACTCCCATAGCAATGGCCGTTGTAATGGATTTAGGGAGTAAGGTTACATACTGTTCATGGCTTAATTGAAATAAATAAGATAGGAGGAATACACTTCCCATACTTGTCATTGCTCCTGAAAAAATACCAAGTAAAATAGCCTTTATATTTTTCTTTAGTAAAGAAAGCTTCTGGTATAAGGGAATGGCCAAGCATACTGTTGCTGGTGTGAGGAAGTAACTTAAATATTTAGCGCTGGCATAATAGCTTTCATATTCAATACCCAATGCCAAAAGAACTGCAATAACTGTTAAAATGGCGATAAGGAGAGGGTTGAAAATAGGAAGCTTCCATTTATCCTTCAACTTTTTTCCAAATCCATAAGCAAAAATACTGATAACCATGCCAAAAAATAAACAATCTTTTATCATTTCATTCATATTGATATCCATGCCTTTCTTATCTCTATCCTCTGTGCTGGCTTTCCATTATAAAACCTTTCCTTCTTTCTTTTCTTCCTTTTTCATTAAATACTGAGTTACCTTGCCTGTCACTGCCATGACAAGTATTGTGGTTCCAACAGTTATAACAATCACAGGCAAAAGCATGCCTTTTAGCTCCAGCCAAGAGTTCATAATGCCAACCCCTGCTGGAATAAACATATAGGGCATTACTTCTACAAAAAACATTCCTGTTTCCTCTACGGAATGAAGGGGAATCCATTTAAAGATTAAACCAAAAAGCATAAGGAGGAGTCCATAAATACTTGCTGGTATAGGCAAGGGGATGCACCATTTTAAGCATTCTCCCAAAAAAGAGAGAAATAGAATAATAGAAAATTGTTTTATATATTTCATTAGAGCTCCTTCTTTCTATTTTTTTGTTTTTCCTGCCACTCTTTCAACATGAGAAATTCCTCTAATTGGATACAGTGGTCTATTTTTTTTTCTTTTATTGCTTTTAAACATTCTTCATAGTCTATCCACCTCACATCCTCTACTTCTTCCTCCTGGAGCTTTAAATGGTCTATCTCTATTTCCCCGCAATATATGTAAATTTTGCTTATTTCATTGTCCATCCACTTCTTATTGCCAATCATCCCCTCTGTATAGCTTCTACAAATGCCAATGTATTCTAGTTCCCCTTCCCCTGCACAAATTCCTAATTCCTCCTCCAGCTCTCTATAGGCTGTCTCTAAGTAATCATCTCCTGTAACTACATGACCGGCAGCTGATATGTCATAACATTCCGGATGGGTATCCTTATGGGAACTTCTTTTTTGGAGGAGAACATCAAACCTTTTGTCCTCCTTCTCCCTCATAATCCACACATGGGCTGTTCCATGGAGATCTCCATCCTCATGGACAAAGGAGCGCTCTCTTACTTTGCCTGTTGCCCTTCCCTCCTTGTCTAAAATGTCAAAAAGCTCAAGTTCTTTTCCATTGAGCTGACAGTATACCATTTTATCCCCTTCATAATGCATTTTTATAGAGAAAAAAGGGGCATTCTCCTTTAAAAGGCGAAAGAAAATCTTATCTCCCTCCCAAAGGTTCATTTTTAACACTTCCTCCTTATCTACCCACTCTAAAGTTCCCTCATTGCAGGAAGAAAGCTCTCCTGTAAATTTATCTGCTGTATATAAGCATATATACTCCGCCTGTCTTTCATTTAACTGAAAAGTGAGAATTCCCCGAAACTGATAAGAAAGAAGCTCCAATCCTGTCTCCTCTCTCACCTCCCTGAGAAGACAGTCCTCAGGGCTTTCCCCCTCTTCAAAATGCCCCCCTACTCCAATCCACTTATCTTTATTTATATCCTTCTCCTTTGTTGTCCGATGAAGCATTAAGTACTTACCATCTTGCTCTATATAACATAGTGTTGTCAGCTCCATTTTTTATCCTCCCATTTTTTCAATCCCTCGTCTTTCTGTTTTAACAGTATAACATAGCAAGCTTATAGGGACAAGGTTCCCTTTCTGTTTATTTACAAGTTATCGCCAACATGCTATAATGACTAAAAAAAGAAATGAGGAGAACAATGAATTTTACAACAAACAAGCGCTGTATCAAAATAATGACCCTAATTTTCCTGCTTATGTCTCTCTCTTTTACTGCCTGTAGCAATTCTGGCAATGATGTAAAAAAGGAGTATTTGACTGGTCTTCACCATGTGGAAATGGACGTTCAAAATTACGGCACCATTGCTCTGGAATTATCTGCTGATGCTGCTCCTATTGCGGTTACCAATTTCGTCAATCTAGCCAATGAGGGCTTTTACAACGGTCTTACTTTCCACCGGATTATTTCTGGCTTTATGATCCAAGGAGGAGATCCTGATGGCAATGGAACAGGAGGTTCAGGGACAACGATTAAAGGTGAATTTTCAGCAAATAATGTGGAAAATCCCATTTCTCACACAAGAGGTACTATTTCCATGGCCCGTTCCCAAAGTTATGACAGCGCCAGCTCTCAGTTTTTTATTGTTCATGAAGACAGCCTTTTCCTTGACGGAGACTATGCAGCATTTGGATATGTCACAGAAGGAATGGAAGTTGTTGATCTCATATGCGCCAATACCCCTGTCATTGATGGAAACGGGACAGTCAGCTCTGAAAATCAGCCAGTCATTACGGAAATTCGAGTGATTGACTAAAGAAAAAGATCATATCCTTTTAAAGAACGGCTGGTCTCCTTACAGGGAACAGCCCCTTTATTTTATGGATTTGAAAAAGTAGTTGCTATTTTTGTATTTTTTTGTTACTATAATAATTGTTACGGGGCATTGGCGCAGTTGGGAGCGCGCCACACTGGCAGTGTGGAGGCCGTGGGTTCAAGTCCCATATGCTCCATGAATCATGACCACCTGTCAATGATAAAATACCTTCAAAGTAACCCATTGTTCTATTTTATCTGTCTACTTTAGAGGTATCCTATTATAGCAGGTGGTTTTCTGTTTCCTACGACCCTGTTTTTTGGAACCCGAAAAACTCTGCCCCACTCAATTGGCTAAGGCCATCCATGTTAAGAGAAGGTAAACTTTGTAGACTTGATGACCGTTCTTCACGTTCCAGAAATTAGGATTTTCCTCTCATCATCTCTCTTTATATTTCCCCATCTTGGTTATAAATAATATGGCTAACAACCGTCTTGTAAATATGTAACTATATGCCATACAACCGAAAAAATAAATTATATTTATGAAAAATGGAAACTACTGACAAAAATTTTATTCCTTATCTCGTTAATATTTGGGTTTTCTGCGAAATTCCTCAGTATTTGACATACTTTGATTAATGTATCCATTGGCACTGTAATGCATCAAAATATGCAGCAATCTGAAGGAGTAATTCTGTTTCGTCTGGTGACTCTGCATGATTAAACTCTACATATTCATTGACCATTGGCTTTCTCTCATCCAACGCCTGTCTTGCATTTCTCACATCCCAATCTACAGAACTCCTCAAATTATCCACATAAGTAAATGCCGGCCTATCATTGGAAAACTTACTTCCAGACTCTATGGGCTGATATAACTCAAAGAACAAATTATTTCCAACTTATATCTTTCAAAATATTCAAGATGAGAATCGCTGTATCTTCGCTTATACTCCATACATAAATTATCAATGTAATCCAAATAATTATTGAAATCCAAAGGATAAAAAGAAATATGGCAGTTTAACGTGTAGTACGCTATATATTCCTTTTCCATTTCCTGCATTTTTTTGTCCGTGTGGATGTTTATAATCCCCATATAGGAATAGTAGATGTCAAATTTCAATCTTGATAAAAAACAAAATAAATTTGATAACAATCCGAAGAAAGCAAATATTTTTGCAGAATGGAGATGATGCCTATGAAAATTTGACTTTTGGTATGTTCCTTCTGGCATTGCTTACATTTATCTTTCATTTTTGTAAGTAATCCTACATAGAAAAACCACCCTTGAAATGAACCGCACCCCAAATGTTGGACATGTGAAAAAAATCATGTATAATATTTGGAGGTGCATATTTTTATGTCAAAAATAAGATCCGGGAAACATGACCCAAAGGATTTGATTGCCCAGGTAATCAATGACTATGCAGGGCATAAGGAGATGATAAAATCCATTTTTGAGCTGCATAAGGCAAGGTATGGTTACCGCAGGATAACGATGGAGCTGCATAACAGGGGAATCTGCCTGAACCATAAAACAGTGCTGGAACTGATGAATGAAATGGGCTTATGCTGTAAAATAAGGCGCAAAAAATACAATTCCTTCCGTGGGGAAACCAATAAGGCGGCAGAAAACCTTATCCAGCGGGATTTCCATGCCAAAAAGCCCAATGAAAAATGGACGACGGATGTAACCGAATTTGCGCTGCTTGGCAGGAAAGTCTACCTGTCGCCAATACTGGACATGTATAACAGCGAGATTATAGCTTACAGCATATCATTAACCCCAAATTATAAAATGATTACGGACATGCTGGAAAAGGCGTTCCATACAATACCGGACGGGACGGGTTTAATCTTCCATTCCGACCAGGGGTGGTGCTACCGTTTAAAAGATTACCAGGAAAAACTTAAGGAAAAGGGAGTCCCGCAAAGCATGTCCAGAAAAGGGAACTGCCTGGATAACTCAATTATGGAAAACTTTTTTGGCCTACTCAAATCAGAAATGTTCTATGGGGAAACTTTTGCCAGCATAGAAGAATTTATAAAAGAATTGGAAGACTATATAGATTATTACAACCATAAGAGAATTAAGGGAAAACTAAAAGGACTGAGTCCTGTTGCTTATAGGAATCAATCCTTTAAAGTTGCCTGACCCTAATTATAAACTGTCCAATATTTGGGGTTCCGTTCAATCTTACGTGAGCCCACAAAGTGAGAAGAAAAAATAAAGAATAAACTCCTACTTCTACATATTTCCTTTCTTCCTTTTTTTCAAAAAACAGGGTCATAAACCTTTTCATAATATAAGTCCTAAATAAATTTGTGCAAAAAGCTATGCCTAATTCAAACATATTATCCCATCCTCTTCCATTTATATTCCATAATTTTATCTCTAGCATACTTTCTATAAGTGCGGCTTATATTGATGCGCAATCCATCTACATCTGGCCACATAATTCAAATTAATCAAAAAGGAACAGTGAATGAATATAAAACTAATTGTTACTTTTTTTGCAACATCTTTTAGTTTTCCATTAAAGTGAATTTTTCTGTTCTTTAAAACGAAACTTTGTAATATTCTCCTTTTATGCTATATCACATGTTAGCCCCCTCCATTGTATTACTATATATTCTACATCCTTATCTTGGCTTTTTCAATGAAATTGTAGAAATTCCATTTATTTTATCGAAAAAAGTTGTTTTATGTCATTAATAGCAAGGTATTGCAACATTTCCAAAAGGAAGATTTTAGTGAATTTTTCCCATTTTATCCTTATCTATGTACAAATATAAAAAATCCATTTTCCTGTTCAAGTTGATAGAGTTTACACGATTGTTTAGCATGTTTGACACTTGAAAATTCAGTGAAAAGCATAAAAATCATTCGTCTTCCTAGTAAAAACATACTCTTTATGGTACACTGGAAGAAACATGAGCAAAGGGATACAAACTGACTAAAATATACATGAAAAAACAATGGGGAAAGAGACTGGGGACAACTTCATAAACACAAAATGCCCCACAGAAATGAGGGAAACAATGCAGTACACAAGTAAATATAAATCACCACTAGGCAATATCCTACTGGCGGCAGATGAGATTGGTTTGACAGGATTATGGTTTGAGGGACAGAAATACTTTGCACTCTATCTTGATAAGGAAAATAAGGAAAAAGAACTACCCATATTTGAGCAGGCTAAAAGATGGCTTGACATTTATTTTTCAGGAAATGAGCCTAGTTTTAAGCTGTCCCTTCATTTTACAGGAAGTGAGTTCCAAAAGGAAGTGTGGGAAATTCTCTATCAAATCCCTTATGGACAGACAAAAACTTATGGCGATATTGCAAAGTTGCTGGCTAAAAAAAGGGGGCTTGCAAGAATGTCGGCACAGGCAGTTGGGGGTGCAGTGGCGCACAATGAAATATCCATTATTGTGCCCTGCCATAGAGTAGTCGGTAGAAATGGCAGTCTTACTGGATATGCAGGCGGGATTGACAAAAAAATCCAGCTTTTGAAAATAGAAAAAGGGTACAAGGACACATTTTTTATCCCGAAAAAAAGCTCTGCACCATGAAAAATGAAATGATAGGATATCTCCATTTAATTTTATCATGAATTTAGCTTGACGAATAATATTGTGTTCCATTTCAGATATATCTTCTTGGGCATTATGCTCTATTGGAGTAACTCCTTTGGAAAAAAATAAGTACAGATTCTCCATTTAAAGACTTTTTAGGACTAATAATATTTTTTAAAATAACCCTTTTGCGAATATGTATTTGGGTGATAAACTGAAAGTAGTTTCTTTTTAAAATAGTGATTAATTTATTTCAAACATTTAAATCACAATCATGAAAGTATAGACATAAATAATGATTAGGTTTTAGTTTAAAAAAACACACATGAAAAACTTGCTCCAATAAATGAAAATACTATCAATATATCACAGATATTAAATGCCCTTTGTGACCAATACATATGGGAATCATACATGGAATTATTTTTACTTGGCAATAAATTGTATACGGATTTTTTAAGCAAATCAACATTTACTTGATTCAAATTTTTATCACCGCATAGCATCAAATATTCGAGAACTTTTTTTGGTTTACTATTTCGATAGTTCGCATGATTATAATTTTGCATTACTACATGAACACGAGGATTTGTTTGTATGCACAGAAGGTGATTAAATTCTCTAATGATTCCTTAGCTGAACTACGTTGACTTCGTTTTGATTGATAATGCCCTTGGGTATATAAACCTTTTGTATAACCATTTTTGGTAACGGTTAATAAAGGATACTCATAT
>CANOLZ010000006.1 GCA_947567075.1 uncultured bacterium | reverse complement strand
GACCGTCCTCAATATAAAAGGCTGATAAGAAAGCTGAAAGCTGGTGACCTGCTTTACATTTTAAGTATTGATCGTCTTGGCCGGAATTATGAGGAGATCCAGAACCAATGGCGCATCATTACGAAAGAAAAGAAGGTGGATGTCTGTGTGCTTGATATGCCGCTGCTTGATACTAGGCAGGGAAAAGACCTTATGGGAACATTTATTGCTGACCTTGTCTTGCAGATTCTGTCTTTTGTCGCACAGAACGAACGAGAAAATATGAAAAGGCGCCAGGCACAGGGTATCGCTGCCGCAAAAGCAAAGGGGATTCAGTTCGGGCGACCTGTAAAGAATATTCCAGATAATTTCTGGCAGCTTGTAAGATTATGGGAGAAAAAAGACGTCTCCCTTGAAAAAATATTAAAAAGCTGCGATATAAGCGAGTCTACTTTTTATCGTAGATTAAGAGAACTGCGATCTTTGCAGAAAACATAATATACTGTCAAAATGTCTACTTTTTGACAGTATATCGATATCCATAAGTTTACTATAAAAAAAGTAGACTTTCAAGATTTTTTAAAAAAAATAGTCTTTATTGATACGAAAAGAAGAAATATAGAAAAATAATGCTTTTTTTCTTATATATGAAATGTCAATATACGATTGTCAAAAAGTAGACATTTTGATAATCGTATATTCGATATTATCATGAATCGGATAAAATGTCCGGGAAAGAAGGAAAACATCGGATGTTAGAATTAACTATATCACAAAAAAACATTTGGAATTTACAGAAATACTATGACAAGACAAGTGTGACCAATATTTGTGGTGTCATGTATTTTAAGGAAAAATTAGATATCAGCCTTCTTGTGAAAGCGTTTAACCGTTTGCTTTTTGTCCAGGAAGGCCTTCGCCTGCGCTTTTGTGAGAAAAATGGGAAAGCAGTACAGTATGTAGCTGCTTACGAAGAAATCGGAATTCCATTCTGTAATTTTCAGACCAAAGAAGAATTTAAAGCATATGCCAACAGGCTTGCAAAGTTAGTATTTCCATTGACAGATTCTGCGATGTACAGAGTAGTTTTGTTTGAACTGAGTGAAAAATCTGGAATTATATTCTGTGCCAGTCATCTGATATCAGACGCATGGTCCTTTGCTCTAATTTCTAAAAGCTTATATAAATATTATCAGGATGTGTGTTCAGAAAATAGTGGATATAGCTGCTCATCGGTTTCCAACTTTTCTGACTATGAAAGAATCAGCTATTTGGATACTGTTCAAAGTGAGCAGAAGTATTTTTTGTCAAAACGTTTTCAGAAAGACAAAAAGTATTGGGAAAACCGATATCAAACAGTACCAGAACCAGGCAGAATAAAACTATCTACATCTTCTGAAAGGAATATCTCAGCCAACCGTTATACAACCCAGTTGCCATTAGAGCTGTCCAGAGCCATTGACGAATGCTGCAGAGAAAAAGAAATGACACAAGCTGTTTTGTTTGAATCAGCCATATTTGCTTACCTAAAAAGGGTTAATGAAGAAAATCAGAATATAACAATAGGTGTGCCAGTTCTAAATAGGGCGACTCGTCATGAAAAAGAGACCATCGGAATGTTTATCTCCACAATGCCGTTAACAGTTTCTGTATCTTTAGAGATATCTATATTAAATTTATGTCAGTTGATTACAGAGGCACACCAAAGTATTTTCAGACACCAGAAATATCCTTATAGTAGTATTTTACAAAGACTACGTAAGGAATATAATTTTGAGGGAAATTTATATGATGTTATGGTCAGCTTCCAAAATGCCAAAACAGACACAGATGTGAGGACAGAGTGGTTTCCAAATGGATACAGTGAAATACCGTTCACACTGCATATTGATAACAGGGATAGCGCAGACAGCTATACAATTACAATTGACTATTGGAAAAATTTATTTGATGAAAAAGAGATGTGTCTTCTTGTTGAGCGTTTTTTGTTTATGATCCGTCAGATTATAGAAAATATGGATATAACAGTTAGGGAAATTCAGTTGTTATCAAAAAAAGAATATGATAAGGTGCTGTATGGATTCAATGATACCTATATGGAATATGATAAGGGAAAGTGTGTACATGAACTATTTGAGGAACAGGCACAAAAAACACCAGAGAGAATAGCCCTAGTATTTGAAGAAAAAGAGTTTACATATCAGCAACTGGACAAGATGTCTAATGCCCTTGCACGTTTGTTAAGAGAAAAAGGAGTGAAATCGAATGATATTGTACCGATTATTTCAAAACGTAGCTGGCATATAATTGTTGCCATGCTTGGAATCTTGAAAGCGGGTGGGGCGTATATGCCAGTTGATCCAACATATCCAAAAGATAGAATAGAATATATGTTAACAACAGCAGAAAGTAAACTTGCACTTGTTTTTGGATTTAATGAAAGTATAGGTATTGATACAGTTCAACTTTTTAAATTTGATTATAATCTCCATTGTGCAAAACTTGAAAATAGGAATAATATAAATGACCTTTGTTATATCATTTTTACTTCTGGTTCTACAGGAAAACCGAAAGGTGTTGCTTTATGTCATAGGAATGTGATGAATTTTTGCAACAGTAACAAATTCAATATTTGTTATAAACAGATAAAAGAAAATTGTAGTATTGTATCTGTAACAAATTTCGTGTTTGATATATTTGTTACAGAGAGTATTGTCCCACTGTTAAGCGGACTTACTATTTATTTTGCTAATGAAGAACAAACATTCTCTCAAAAAAAATTAAGCAGACTTTTATCTCATAATCAAATAGAGATTATGCAGACGACTCCAACAAAGATGAAAAGCTACATTTGGGATAAACATAATACATCTTATTTATCAGGACTAAAAGTAATCATTTTAGCTGGTGAAGCATTTCCACCAGAACTATATGAAGAATTGACACAGTATACAAAGGCAGAGATATTTAATGCGTATGGTCCTGCTGAAACAACGGTTTGGTCTACAAATAAATTGTTAAAAAATTGTGATATAACAATTGGAAGACCAATGGCGAATACCCAGATATATATACTTGATAGCAATAAAAACCTTTTGCCCATAGGTGCTTCTGGTGAACTTTGCATATCAGGAGATGGTGTGGGGACAGGATATCTTAACCAACCAGTGTTGACTGGGGAGAAGTTTATTTCCAATTTATTTGCAAATTCGCAAAACCATCATGGAAAAACTATGTATTGTACTGGCGATCTTGCTCGTTGGCATGTAAATGGAGAAATTGAATATCTTGGAAGAATGGATACACAAGTAAAAATACGAGGTCAACGTATTGAATTAGGAGAAATCGAGAGTGTTATGAGTATCTTTGACGGCATGAAGCTTGTTGCTGCTACTGATAAACGTGATGAGAATGGCAGACAATATCTTATGGGCTATTATTTATCTGAAAATGAAATAGATGAAAAAGCTTTGCGATCTTATCTCGCTTCAAAGTTGCCTCAATATATGATTCCAAATTATTTTATGCGGCTTACGAAAATGCCCATGACTGCCAGTGGAAAAATAGATAGAAAAAATCTGCCTGTTCCAAAGGTGAAAACTTCATCAAAAGAATATATTGCTCCGACAACAAACGTTGAAAAAACTCTTTGCAATGTGTTAGAACAAATTTTTGATATAGCGAAAGTAGGAATTACAGAAAATTTCTTTAATTTGGGAGGTGACAGTTTAAAAGCAATTCAGTATGTTGCAGAAGCACATAATCAAGGAATTGAATTTGCGCTGCAAAAAGTATTTGATTTTCCAACAGTAAAAGAGTTATGTGATTCTATAGAAGACAGTTCAAAAAAGGCATTTATTTATTCAGTTTCAGACTTTGAAAAAATCAAAGGGATATTATGCAAAAATGTAATGGATAAAAACTTTATTCCAAAGAAAAAGTCCATTGGAAATATTTTGCTTACAGGAGCGACAGGTTTTCTTGGTGCCCATATCCTAGACAGTTTTATAAAAAATGAGAGTGGAAAGATTTATTGTTTAGTACGAAGAGATGGTGAAGACGATGAAAACAGTAGGCTTCAAAAAATATTCAGTTATTATTTTGGAGATATTTATGACAAGGAAATAGGAAATAGAATTATTCCCATAGCAGGAGATATTGAACAAATTGGTTTAGCTATGGACATGCCATATGATGTTCAAACAATCATTCACACTGCAGCAACAGTAAAGCATTATGGCTCTTATGAATATTTCTATCGTGTAAATGTAACTGGAACATTGCATGTAATGGAATATGCAAAAAAGGTAAATGCATATTTTTGTTATATATCCACATTAAGTGTTAGTGGAGATTCTCTTTATGATCAGTTTGGCTATGTGAAATCTGATACAATGAAATATTTTTCTGAGAAAGATTTATATATTAACCAAGATTTATCCAATGTTTATGTACGTAGTAAATTTGAGGCAGAAAAACTTGTCCTTGAGAATATAGCAGATGGTATGTCAGGTTCTATTATGAGAGTTGGAAATTTAACGAACCGATATTCTGATGGAAAATTCCAGATAAATTATCAGAGTAATGCTTTTTTAATGAGGTTTAAAGCATTTTTAAATTTGCATCAGGTTCCCAAAAACGTTTATGATTTATTAGCTGATCTTACACCAGTGGATGTTTGTGCAGATGCGATTATAGCAATTCTTCAGTATAGAGAAAGAGACTATAGTGTTTTTCACATAAATAAGAAGTACAAAGTTTCGGATGTATTGCATTCCCTTAATTCTATACATTTTGAAATGAAAATCGTGGATGAACAAATGTTTGGAACTACATTGAAACACTATATTTCAAAACATTTGGAAACAAAATTGATTCTCAACGATTTTGCTATGGACGGATTTACGCTGAATTATGAAGTTGATACTTGGATACAGAATGAATTTACGCACAAAATACTTGATAAAATTGGATTTGTTTGGAATGATCCTGATGAAAGATATTATAAAAAATATTTGAATTATCTAGACAGTATTGGATATTTGGATTCATAAGCAAAAGATAATTTTATAATTAAGAATATTGTTATTTAAGCAATATAAGATAAAATGGAGGAGAACACAGAATGAAAAACCGCCCCTATCCCTTGTATGAACATAGGGAATTTCATACTTTAAAAGAGCTGGTCTGCCGACAGGCAAAGGAAAAAGCCGAACAGACTGCATTTTTCTATAGTAAGGGGAAAGAAACCCTAATAGAGAAAAGTTATTGTACATTTAAGAACGAAATAGACGCTCTTGGTACGTATCTATTGGAACAAAATCATAGAAATGAAAAGATTGCCATAATCGGAGAAAACTGTTACGAATGGCTGCTGGCATTTATGGCAGTTGTCAACAGTGGGAATGTGGCAGTTGCAATTGACAGAGAACTTCCAGCAGACAGAATCCTTCAATTAGTGCAGTATGCAGACTGTAAGGCGGTTATTTATTCTTTGCAGTATGCAGATGTGGGAGGACAGATAAGCAATGAAATGACAGGATTGCCTATGGCAGATTTTCCTTCTTATCTAGTAAAGGGGCAGGTATCTATAGACTTTGGAAGTACCATATTTGTATCAGAGCAGATAGAGGAAGATAAGCCTGCCGCAATCTTTTTCACATCTGGGACAACTGGAGAAAGTAAGGGAGTAGTACTGAGCCATAAAAACCTTTGTTTTAATGTGTACAGCGCCAGCAAAAACGTAGTTCTCCATGGTTCCACAATTTCTGTTTTACCTTATCATCATTCGTTCGGACTAGTTGCAGGAGTTCTTGCAGTGTTTCATTATGGTTTTCCTGTATTTATTAATCAAAGTTTAAAACGCCTTCTTCCTGAAATGAGCCTTGCCAAGCCACAGAATACATTTCTTGTACCGTTATTTGTGGAAACATTTTATAGGCAGATTTGGGATGCGGCTGAAAAATCTGGCAGGGATGTCCTACTAAAAAGTCTGATGAAGGTTAGCAACATCTTATTAAAATTAGGCATTGATTTAAGAAAAAAATTGTTTTCCTCGGTACATCAGGTATTTGGAGGGTGTTTAGAATGCATAGTCTGTGGGGGTGCACCATTGGATGAAAAATATATCAAAGCATTTCGAAGCTGGGGAATTATGCTTTTAAACGGATATGGAATTACAGAATGCTCCCCAGTGGTTTCTGTCAACCGCAACCATTACTGGAGGGACAAAAGCGTTGGACAAGTTCTTTGTGGCTGTCAGGTGAAGATTGGGGAGGATGGGGAAGTGTTGGTCAAGGGTGACAATGTCATGCTGGGTTATTATAAAAATGAAACAGGAGGATTCTTGCAGGATGGCTGGTACGCAACTGGAGATTTAGGGTATGTGGATAAAGACAATTTTCTATTTCTGACAGGAAGGAAGAAAAATTTGATTATTTTGAGTAATGGAGAGAACGTATCTCCAGAGGAGCTGGAGCAAGAGATAATAAGGGACGACGCAGTTGCAGAGGCGGTTGTTTATGACAAAGCTCATGTACTGACAGTACAGATTTATCCACGGGAATCTTACATGGGAAAACAAGAGTATTTTGAAAAGCTCATCCAAAAAATCAATAGGAAACAGCCCATTTATAAGCGGATCAATCAGGTGATACTGCGAGAGCGGGAATTTGAAAAAAGTACGACAAAGAAAATATTAAGACAAATGATACAATGACAAGGAGGAGGATATATGTTTGAAAAAGTAAAAGAGATTCTTCAGGAATATACAGAGGCAGAGGATATAGTGATAACGATAGAAAGTGAATTAGCGTCAGATTTGGGGCTTAGTTCACTGGATCTTGTGAATATTGTAGTTGCTTTCGAGGAGGAGTTTGACGTGGAGGTACCAGATCGGGATATTTGGAAGTTTCATATAGTGAAAGATATTGTAGAATGGTTAGAAAGATATACATAAGCTGTGCTTTAAAGAAGTATTGATAGTCAATGGACAAAAGAGAAAATAGGTTCTATTATAAATTTTAAATGTGTAGCAAAAACTATTTTTGTAAGGGTTATATTATAATAGAAAGCAGTGAAAAAAGTTATATTACATAAAAAATAGGGTAATTGAAAACTACGATAAAACGACAGGTTTTAAGAACAAAGTTGGAAATACATTTTATCCTTGTCATAGATGGTATCTTATAAATATGGAAAGTATATCATCACATAATGAAGACATTAGATGGCTTTTAAATGGTAAAGTATGGATATTTTCTAAAACGAAATAGAATGATTTTATAAAAAATATATGAGGTATGGAAAAAAGGGAGGAGTTGCCAATGTTTAAAGTGCAATTACTGCCTTTTTATTATATTTATGAATAGTATATTATGTAAAATTTACGTAAGAATAATAGTAAAAAAATGCAATAAAACTTTTATAGTGACTGTTTGGACATTTTTTATACAGATAATGTTATTGTATAGACATATCTGGAAACAGGTTTTTATTGTATTTTGTTTTAAAGCAGGAAAAGATAACTTTATATATGTAAGAAAATAGAATTGAGAGTATTTTAATATAAATAAAAAACGTCTGAAAATATTTTTTTATTATCCTTAATATTGAGACGTTGAGCATAGTTATTATAATGAAAAGGATGATAACATCTGCTGAAAAGGTCAAATGGAAAAGGCATATTGGAAAATCGGTAATAAATGATTCTGATGGAAAGACTGTAAGACAAAATCCACAAAAAAAGGCAGCAGAACAAAGGGGAGAAAAGGACAAAAAGAAACGTACATAAAAAGAGAAACATATTATGAAAGTTAAAACAGCTGAGATAAAGATTTCTGCTACAGGAATGAACGCTGAGAGTATAATAAAACTAGTAATAGCTCCTTTATCTATAAATGCAGACATAAAAATAGTTGAATTTAATGGAAAGACTTAATTTTATAAAAGCTTTAAGCTTATTCCATGTCTGTAAGCTGGGGAATATAATTATATGAATGAATCAATTTGGGTCGAATACTCCTTGCTTTAGGGGGTTTTTTAGTCCCTTTTTTGTTTAGTTAGATAGAGGAGAAAGGGTAGTGGGGCAAAGCTCAGCCTTCGAAATATTAAAAAAAGATATTGAAATGCAATCACAAATAAAATATACTACAAAAAAGTATTGGTATTCAAATGGCAGGATAGGGATAATTTTACAGTTTTTAGGGAGATGAGTATATGATTCATATAGCAATATGTGATGATGAAAAGTTTTTCAGAGAACAGATAAAAGAGATTTTGAAGCAATACATGGATGATAAGGGGTATCCATTGGAGATAGATACATTTTGTTCAGGAATAGAATTCATTGAACAGGGTATCGAAATGGTAAAGTATAAGATTATTTTTCTGGACATATACATGGAGCAGCTAGATGGAATGATGACGGCAAAGGAAATCCGAAAGAGGAGCAAAGAAATGTTCATTGTATTTATTACTGCATGTATTCAGTGTGTCTTTGAAGGATATAAAGTAGATGCAGTCCGATACATATTAAAAAACGATGGCAGCATGGCTGCCAGTATTTATGAATGTATGGACGCTATATTGGAAAAGATGAATTATCAAGCTCCAAGGGTGAGATTTGATTTTAGGGAAGGAGCAAAAAAGGTTTCTTTAGAACATATTCTGTATATAGAAAGTAAATTACATAAGTTGGAAGTTTATATTATGGAAGACCAATTGGAGAAGTATACACTACTAGGAACTTTAAATAAGCTGGAAGCGTTTCTAAAGGGAGATGGATTTTTACGTGTCCATCAAAGTTTTCTTGTCAATATGAGATTTATAAAAAGAATAAGCAGATATAAGGCAGTGTTTCGAAGAGGAAGGAATGAGGAGATGGAGGTGAATATACCAAGAGCAAGATACAATAACGTTGAAGAACATTTTATTTCTTATAGAGCCTCAATGGAAATTTAAGATTTCCATTTTAAAGAAAAAAGATGGATACAAACAAAACATATAAGGGAAAGTGGTAATACAAAAGAAGGAAGGACAGAAAAGTTCTTCCTTCTTTTATGTGGAATCAGAATAATGGGAGAAGAAAGAAGACAGGATGGCAGAGCTATTTAACCTATGAGCACTAGTTCGATTCACAGAAGGAATGAACACATGGGAATTTCTAAAAAAATGTCATTTTCTGCATTAAAATGTCATTTTCTGCATCATATATTGAAAAAATATGGAAGTAAGTTATACTACTAAAAGTAGAAGAGTCATTTATGTATTTTTCAATGCCAAGGAGGGAATCCAGCAGCTGGAAAACTTTTTCTGCTCTCAATGTTAAGGCTAAACAAGTAGGAAGTTTTACTGGAAATAGAGGGGAACTCACTATTTTACGGTTATGAATTTGTTTGGTTCAGAGCAACGAGAGATTACTATCCACATGGAAAGTGAGAAGGAGATGAACCTGAAAGTCTATCTTTTTTCAGAATACTCCTATCTTCTTAATGTATTTCATTTTTTTCAAAAGGATAAAGTCTAATAGAATGACTAAAAAAGGACTGTCCCCTGGGGAAATGGAAAATTGGAAGGCAACTTTTTTTGGAAAACTAGTTGTCTATGTGATTCACGATCAGGAGGAGATGGATTATCCTCCAGCAAACAGGAACCTATTTGCCCGTTGTAATCGAAGTGTGATTACTTTAGAGTGGATTTTAGATGCCTGTAACCTGCCTCGTTCCTTAAGAGAAGCAGATAAAATCACCTTTTTATTTGAAAAGGAAGGTGCAGAAATAGAAGTCTACTATAAGGACTTAAAACCAAGTGAAAGATAAGAGGTAGAAAAGCATGATGAAACAGACAAACCGAACTATGCTCTTTGAGGAGATGAACCCACAGAAACCAGATTTACTTACTCTAGTGGGTGATGTGCGGGGAGTAGACAGCTTAAGTGATGAAAAAATTAAGGAAATAAATGAGGCTCTTTTGGTGGAAAACTTTGATGAGTTTCTTATAAAATTTGAGCCAATAGTGTATTCCTTTTTTAACGCCAATACCCAAAAAATTATGTATACTTTAGAAAAGCCAGAGAATATCCCAGAAGAAATGCTCAGTCCTATTCGCTTAAATCGACAGAATGATTTCTTGAAGATATTAATGTCTTTGATAGAAGCAAAGGCTTCTCAGAGTTTTATCCATGTAAATTTACAGTTTGATAAGTTGACGGATATGATTTCCCCAAAGAAAGTGATGGAAGATATTAAACAAAACCGTAAGGAGCTTCAGTACGCTTATAAAGTCTACGCCCAATTGGAGGATGGAGATCCTCGTAAGCTGGATATGGGTGATAAGCTAAATGTAATGTTTGAGGAGACAAGTATTCATTACAATAACGTCCTTGCCATGCTGCCTTTGGCCATTGAAGATATTAAGACGAGACTCCTTCTTGGAACAGCAGAGGAAAAAAAGGATAATACCCCTCTAGCTCTTGGTATTTTAAGTATGGATGAGAAGGGAGAACTTAAGGTGCTGGAGGTGCCTAAAGGAGAATCCACAGAACTTATGGTAGTAGATGACCAGGTGAATGCAGGATTGATTGCTGCCCTGGAAGAGAATTATGAAGTTTTAAATGAAGAAAAGAGTGACTATGTAAAGGGGCTAGTGATTAGAACCTACTGTCCCCTAGCTTCTACTATGGTAAACAGTATAGATATACAGCAGGAAGTGGATAATTATAATTCTTATTTAGAGTTTTACCAAAGGGCCAAGGATGATTTTATTAAAGTAGTGAAACCTTTAATTGAAAAAATTCTGGGAGTATGGGCTTTCTTTGAGCAGTACCCGGCAAACCTTAAGGGAATGAGGCCATCTTTGTTTGTGACCAATATTTCCAATGATATGTTATTGAAAAGCAGCAACCTGCCTCGGTTCATTACTTTTTTAAATACGGTCAATTCTAAAAATGACTTTTGCCATACTATTTGGTATGGCATTGTGCCTTCCCTTTCCCTTGATAAAAATAGTAGTATAAATCTTACAAGGCAGCGCTTTCAAGGAAATGAAAAGGTGGAAAAAAGCGGAATCAATACTTTGGAAAGTCTTATGCGGCTGCTGGATGTATTAAAGGATTACTCCGTACAATGTTTTTTCAGTTATGAAACGGGGGATAAGACTACTTTTAATCAGATGGCAACAGAAGGAATAGACAGTTTTGAAGACCGATGCATCAGTCTGACAGGAAAAGCCTACAGTGAGTTTGCCATTCCCTGTATCCCTAATTTTACCATTATCCCAAAGGAAAAATCTGGTGTTATTCTGGATAAGCGGATGTTCATTAACGAAAATAATGTAGCAGAGCTGTCCCAGAAAAAAGAAGACATTATGAAGCTTAGGATTGACGGAGTTTATATTGGGGCAGCTTACATTGCGGCAGGCTTAGTAGGTGCATATCAGTGTCCGAAATACTTAAAGGAATGTTTTAAACGAAATGTAGATGAGGAACTTCCAGGAGTCCGCTTTGATATTGAGGCAGGAGATCACCCTCTTAAAGTACACACAGTCATGGCAAAGGAGATTACTGGCTTTACCAATGCCATTAAGAATGAAATGAATCGCAGAAGCTTTGGGTTTGTCTTTTCTTCGGAAAATGCAGTACTCAATGGAGAGAACATCGATCATATTATGGTTTATAAGGCTAGAAATCTTATGAGTGACGGAAAAGTTTACGAACCCATTTATAAAACCCAGGCAACAACTTATATGGAGAGAGTGCTGCGTCATACTACAGGTGACTATAAGAAGGAAAATATTGTGCGGTTTTTCTCCAATAATCCTTCCAGCCAAAAGAGTAAATGGCAGGAAAAGAGAAATTGTGTAAATGGGATTTTAGGAGCAGGAGATGACATAGAGTACGAAATTGACGAAGCAAATGGGTATTGTACCTTAAAACTGACCTTTAATGGCAATGTAAAAAATTTGGAAATTGAAATAAATCCCTTCAATTCAGAAAATAGAGCAATATAAACCTGGACAAAAAAAGAGGAAAGAAAGAAGCATTAAAAATGTAATGTTTGGCTCAGAGTCGCCGGCAGATTCCAATGCCAGGGTAACGGACTTTGTAGTATCTATGAAAATCTGGGGTAAGATACTTTACAAGCTAGGAGGAGAAGGAAGTGACGGCACTCCAGGACTGTCTTGATGGTCTGTCGTTCCTTCTGAGAAAGCAGAAGCCTACAAGGTTTTAAGGAACAGACAGAGACGAAAAGACTATGACAGCAAAAGGCAAAAGCTTCCGGAATACATGGGAAAAAAGTAAGGACACAGGCAAATGCAGCAAACAGGGATAGAAACTTTTTACCAAAAACATAGAAAGTTACTTTGGCTTTCCTTTTTCCCATACACAAGAGAGGAAAAAGACAGATAGTGAAAAGAAACACCACACAGAATGCGGTATCTGCCGGCTGCTGAGGTAACTGGGGATATGCCAACTGGACAGTCATAGACTTCCATAACCGCAGTGTGGTAAACAGCGTCACAGACCGCCATATCACCAGCGGCCTTGCAGAAGGCATTGGATTTACAGCCGAGGCATAAGGAAGGGCTAATTCTGCACAGGGACCAGGGCTCCCAATATACGTCAAAAGCATTCGTGGAGTTCTGCAAGGCCGTCCATGTAACCCAGAGCATGAGTAAGGCAGATGAGATACAGGGAAAAATTGATTTACTCACAAATAAGATGACAGAAGCAGAAAAGGAAGCTGCAAAAGAGGCCCAGGAGCAAAGTACTGTTAGCAGAAACAATGAATTCTGGAAGGAAGAAGCAATGGATTATCAGGAGTACATACAAAAGCAGTTAAGAGATATTAGGGATAAAGAGGAGAGAAAGGAGGCAAGGGAACTTTTATTAGAGGGCTTTCTATCTTTTTACCAATGGGCAGAAGGAAAGTATGAGGCGCTAAAAGAGCGGGTGGAAAAGGAGATTACACTGCCCTGGAAAGCCTTTGCCATTCATACGACCATTGTTAAAAGAGAAGAGGCAGATCCTATTAATGGTTTTTGGCATCCCCTTTGTCATGAAGACCTGAAAAAAGACTGGGGCGGGGGAAGAAAAACCATTTATCTGGAGGTGGATGATGAAGGGCTCAAAGCATTTTTACAACAAAAACAGCTCTTAGGGATAGAGGAAAAAACAGGACGGACAATTCCCTTTCGCATTGAACAGGCAAGACGTTACAAGGAATGTATTCAAAAGCTTTATCAGTTATTTCTAGAAAACCATGTGCCTTGGAGAAGCATTCCTATGGGCCATCTGGAACGGTTCTTTGACTTATCGCCAGAGGAAGAAATTTCTTTTGAGGAAAATGTTCATATTTCCTATGGAAAGTGGGAAAGTGTTGTAAAAGAAGGGATGATTTCCCTATGGAATGTGGAAGAAATACAGATGGAGTCCCAAGAGTTCCGGCTGCCTTGTAAAGATGAAGTGATTTATGAACATAGTTATCCTTTAGGAAGAAAGGGCGGGGAAGAAGGAGGGATTTTAGTAGATGCAAAGGAAGAGATTCTTTCTGTCCGCTATGAGGAAAATCAAGTCTTTGTCAAAACATACAAAGAACAAATAGAAGAAGTAAAACTCTATCTTTTACATCAAAAAGAGAAGAATTCATCTTATGGCTATTATGCCCCTGTTCTTTCTAACAGACAACAGGATAGTCTGGCTGCCCGCTATTTGGAAAAGACAGGGCAGTTTATTCAGACGCCAGCGGAGCTTTACCGAAAGGTAAGAGCCTTGTCCCTGCCTTTTTCCGTAGAGCTGCTAAAATATGAAATTGTAGAGGAAGGGATAGAGGAAGCTTTAAGAGGAGACGGGAATGGCTGTCTTGAAAATCTTCTTTTTCCAAAGGATAAACGAAAAATTTTATTATTTACTTTTCGATGGAAGAAAGAGGAGGAGGGCTTACCAAAGTATTTAAGGGAATCTTGGCTTCGCTATGTACTGTCTCAGCTCCAGCTGGAATATTTAGAATATCAGTGCATGGGGAAAAGTGAGGAGTGTGAAAAATAAATTTTTCACAGGGCAGTTTACAGTCTGCAGGCACCTTGCAACAAAGTTCCTTATGCCCAAAGAACATAGCAGAAAGGGGGAATAAAATGAATTATGCATGGGAAGCTGTACTGGCAGCAAGAAAAAAACATTATGAGCTTGCTTCTCTTTGTTTTATCAAAGGGGAAAATCCCAGCCCATATATAGAAGTATCCATGGAAGATTTAAATCTGTCTGCTCCTGAGAATGAACAGATTGCCATCAATCCATTGTATCGCTTTGGGGCCATTTTCGCTGCTCTTTTCAACGAAAATGTAGAGGGGATGGAAGAGACTAGAGCTTTATTTTTAGACATTTGTATGCACTATATTGTAGAGCTGGATTTGAGGGAAGGTTTGTCCAAAGAGGATTACTACTACTCTATCATTTTGCAGGATTTTACAAAAGGTGTGTATGGGGAAGGGTTCAAGGAGAGATTTTCCCTCTTTGACAGGGAGGAACAAAAAAGGATTGTCCAAGCCTATGTCCATTTATTAAAGTCTGGAAATTATTTGGGGGAATACCGTAAAGTGATAACGAGCCTTTATGAAGGCGTCTTCCTTTATGAAAGTCAGGAAAGTCCCATGGAGTTTTTCGTTTATCTGGGAGTTAAGGAAAGGAAAGAAGAACAGGAAAAAGCAGCCTTTTTAAGAGAATTATTTCTTCCTATGCAAGGAAAGATTTATTATTTTTACGAACATCACTTTGGAATTATTGGTGTAGAGGAAACCATGGTATTGGATGAGATGGTTATTTTGTAGAAGATTAGATGAGGAAGGGAAATGACAGGTTATGGATTACATAAAGAAGGGGTGAGGCAAGAAAAGGAAAAGACGCTGTACCGTAAGGAGGAGTTGAAGCTGATGATTACACATCAGCTAAGGGAAATCTGCCGCAGGGAGAGGCTTATTCAGGGATTAATAAATCCCTTAGATAAAGAGGAACGAATTTATGTCATTATGGGGTATCGGGGACTTGGAGAAAAACAGCTCATGAGACAATAGAAGGGCTCCTTAGCAGGGGAAAATCCCTATGGAGCAGGATAAACGGTTACATATTCCTTCGAAATTAGTTATTTATGAGGGACTAGCTGGAAGATGAGGTGGAATTATACCACTTTAAGCTAAAGGAAGGGGCAAGACTAAGGACAGAATGTAAAGACTTTTACGATATTCAGACAGAGTATGATACTTGGAATCTGGCCCATGCCACCTGGTCAGCGGCAGGTGGAAACAGCCTTTCTAAAGAAGTGACGGATTTTTTTGCCAGAGAGGAGCTTGCTTGTGAGAAAATAGAAGAAGGAGACTGCCAGTTTGCTTATTTCCTTTTACAAATTAGAACAGGCGCTCAAAGATATCCCAGGGGGAAGAAAAGAGAGAGATTGATTGTCCTGGATTAGAAGCCATATGGAGGGTGTAGAAGGAAAGGAGGAAGAAGATGGGAGTATATACATCTGGTGAATTATTTGTAGAGTCTAAAATAGGGATAGAGAGCATTTTTGAACTATCTTTGGAAGTGAAAAAAGGAGAACATGGGAGGCTTACCCTTCTAGGATCCATTCATGAGGAAACAGGAGATAGGGCCCTCCTTTCTTCTTTGGAAAACTCCCAGATAAAGCTTTATGGAAAAGAAGAGCTGTTATTTTGCGGCTTGCTTCAACAGGTGGAGTTAGTCCATGAAGGGGAAGGCTTTGCGCTGAAGCTTTTAGCTGTATCTTCCACCTGTCTGTTAGATGTGGAGAAGAAAAGCAGAAGCTTTCAGGACATTAAAATGACTTATAAAGAAGCCTTTTTATGGGCTCTGAAAGATGAGCCAGGGGCAGGACTTTGGATGCACGGCAAAGACAGAACGCTAGATAAGCCAGCCTATCAGTTAGAGGAAACAGACTGGCAGTGGATAAAGAGAATGGCAAGTTCTCTAGGAGAGTCTTCCTTTCCAGGCATCTATGCAAAGGAGCCTAAAATCCATATAGGCTTACCAAGAGGAAGGAGCCGCAAAGCCCAGGGGATGGGAGTGACAGAGACAAAGATCTGGAAGGAAGAGGGAGAGATCTACTGTCAAATAAGAACAGGAGAAAACTGGAATCTGGGAGATAGAGTGCAGTGGAGAGGAAGAGAGTATGTTGTTGGAAAAAAAAGGGGAAGGCTGGAAAAAGGATTATGGCTCTTTTATTACACCATTGCTAAGGAAGAAGGGTTTAGGGGAAAGCCTTATGAACATATGGAATGGACAGGGAGGAGATTAGGGGCCACAGTTTTAGAAAGAAAGGGAGAAAAGATTCGGGTTCAGTTTGAAATGGATAGAGAGCAGGAAAAAGATAAGGCTTACTGGTATCCCTGGCATCCTGTTAGTGGAAATGTATTTTATTGTATGCCAGAAGAGGGAGAGAAGGTTTATATTGAGCTGGGAGATTGCCATGGAGGCAGTGAAAGAGCTGTAGAAGGGGTACGGAGAAATGGGGAAGGAAATCCGGAAATGGAGCCCTTCCACCGGCTGTTTACCACAAAGGATAAAAAACGGATGACCTTATCAAAAGAAAACATTGTCTTTCAGGATTTTAAAAGGAAGGATCTTCTTATGCTCCTTTTAAATGATTTGTCAGGCATTGATGTAAGGAGTCATGAGAAACTAGTTATCTGGGCTAAAGAAGACATAGGAATCAAAGGAGAAACTATTTACTTAAAGGCTCCAAAAGAAATATCCATCTTGCGAAAAAGCAGCCTTTCCCCTTCCGTCATAAATATGTGCAATGGTTTTGATTCTATAGGACAGTTCAATGAGGTTGTAGCAGGAAAAGAAGGGATGGAGGCTTTTCCCCAATTTACAGAAAGAAATACCTATGTAAGAGAAAAAGAAGAATACAGTCTTTTGGGAATGGAAGAAGGAATCATTGCATCTACGCCAATGGTAAAAAGAAGGGGACAGGTGGACAAGAAAGTCAGCGGCACAATTGTGGAGGATATGATCTATGAGTGAAGTAATAAAAAGAGGAGGAGTGGGAAAAAATCCAGCCATAGAAAAAATGAATCAACTGGCCAACATTCAAAATGTTCTTATAAGCGGAAACCTTCTAAGAGAGAGAGCCCTTATAAAACACAGCCAGAGAGGAATAGAAGAGATCCTGAAAAGACAGGAAATCATAGAGGAGTTTCAAATTTGTTTTAAGAAAAAATGGAATAAGAGGGAAACAGAATGTTATTATTCGAAGCAGGAACAGAAGGATGTATACAAGAAGAGGTAGAGCTAGAAATATGGGAACACCCAGATCATCTATGGAAGATGGAGATTCCTTCTGGGTTTATGACAATAGAGGAAGGGAGAATAAGAGAAGACTTTCCCTATGACACTCCCCCTGATATAGTATTGTATCATGAGAAGGAAGAGACATGGATGACAATGCAAGTATTTGATAAAGAACTAAAAGGGGAGGAAACAGAAGAGGCAGGGGAAGCTATCCGAAAGCTCATGGACAATACTTATCCCCAGTATGAAATAACACCTGTGTATTGTGGGGATGAGGGGGAAGTTCCAGTGGCCTGGTTTGCCATGACAATGGAAGAAAGAAAAGCAGAGCATGTAAAAGGGGTCTTTTCTCTTAAAAATCAAAATCAAGGCTTTGCCTTACTGACTCTTACTTATCCTGAAGAAGAGAAGGATAAATGGCGGACAGTTCTTTCTGTCATTTTCTCCTCTATTGAGGAGGGAAAGAAGGGGGAGTTGGATGGAAAAAGTAGAAAGAGATGACTACGATATCCTCCTTTTGCAAATAAAAAAGCAGTTATCTAAGACAGCTAAGGGGATAGAAGAAAGGGTAGATACAGGCATGGGATTTTTCATTCCCTTGCCAGAATCTTTCCACCCAGCAAAAGAGGAGGAAAAAAGAAAAATCTTTTGGTCTGCAGAAAGACCGGCAGTAGTTTTTCTAGAAGAAAGAAAAGAGGCAGGAATCACCTTTCAAATAGTGGAAGAGTGGAAGGACAAGGAGCCAGTAGAATGCAGAGAGGAATTCTATCACTCCTTAGAGGAGAGGGATGGAAGGATAGTATTTTACGAAAAAGGGGAAATACAGGGAAAGATTCCCCTTTTCTGGCTGGATTATAAAAGCTTTGCAAAAAGAGAACCTATTTATAATCTGGCCTTTCTATTCAACTGTAAAGAAAACGTAGTTCTAGGAACTTTTTTTTGCCTGTTTAAGAAATATGATACATGGAAAAAAGAAATGTTGGAGCTCCTTGGCAGGATAACAGAAGCATAAATACTGCCAGGTCAGCAGAATGGGGGAAGAAATGAGAGAGTATGCCATAATAACAGAACCAATCCGTTTTTTATCAATGTTCCATCTGGAAACAAAAGAGGAGATCAACGAGCATGGTTTTATGCGTCTTGGGGGGTATATTTCTGATGAGGCAGAAGAGGAATATTTAAATCTTCTCATGGGAGAGCTTTGGGAAAAGGTAGAGTTAGTAGGAAGGGAAGGAGAACATTCCATCTTATTCTATGGACTTGTTACAGACTTTTGCATTGACCAAATCAATGATCAGAAAAAGCTTACCCTTGTTCTTCGAAGTGGAACTTGGCTCATGGAGGAAGAGAAACATTTTCGAAGCTGGCAGGATGGAAGGATCATCTATGAAAAAATTTTTGAAGAAGTATGTAACCCCTATCCTAAGAAAAGCCTTGTGTTTCACAAGTCCTATGAAACACAAACAAAAGAGTTTGTTTTGCAGTGTGAGGAAACGGATTGGAGTTTCCTAAAACGGCTGGCCAGCAGAAGCCATTGCTATTTAGTGGCAGACTCTAGAAGAGAAGGCTGCAAACTCCATTATAGTATGCCTAGGGGAAAAGAAATTGTCTTTGTACAGGAAGGAAAATACAGGATAAAAAAAGACTTAGAAACATATAGGAAAAAGAAGAAAAACGGACTGTTCCATCTGTCAGAGAGTGATTGTCTCATCTATGAATTGGAAAGCAGAGAGAACAACAGGATAGGAGATTATATAATAGCATATGGAAGAACCTTTTATTTATATAAGATAGAAGGATGTTACCAGAGCGGGGAGATGTGCTACCGCTATGGGTTTATGCAGGAGAAGGGACTGGAAGCAATTTCCTATGGGGAGAAGGATTACATTGGACGCTGTTTAAAAGGAGAAGTAGTAGGTGTGAAGGAAGATAAGGTGCAGGTGAAATTAGATGGGGATGAAAATCAAAAGCAGGAGATTACCCTTTGGCATCCTTATGCCACTGTTTATTCTACGAAAGATGGGACAGGCTGGTACTGCATGCCAGAAGTGGGAGATGAGGTAAGGCTGACGATACCAGGAAAAGAAGAGAGAGAAGCTTATGTAACTAGTTCGGTTCACTTAGAAACAAGCAATGAGGAGAGAAAGAATCCAGAGGAAAAAGTATGGAAGACAAAATACCAAAAGGAGATTCGCTTTACGCCAGACTCCATTGTTATTACAAACAATCAGGGAAACAAAATAGAACTTCGAGATGAAGAGGGAATAGAGATTGTCAGTTCTGGGGCTTTATCTCTAGAGGCAGCAAAGGATATCACCATATCCAGTGACAATGGATCCCTGCTGGCAGCAGGAGGAGCTAGTGTCAGCCTAAAGCAAGGGGGCACTCGTATAGAGCTGGAGGAAGGAATTTCCTTTATTGGAGGAGAATTGAAAGTACAGTAGAGAAAGGGAGGAAAGAATAATGGGAAAGGAATATCTTGTAGAAGGGGCTCAGCTTTGTTGTATTCATGGAAGTAAGAAGACCTTATTAAAGATTCCGAAGGGGCATGGCTATACAAGTAAAGGGAAGCAGAAGGCAAATGTGTTGGATTGTAAGGCGAATGTGAATATACCGTTTTTTGGAAGATGTGACCGAAATAAAAATACCTTCCTATGTAAAGGATATCTGGCATTAAAGAAGAAATGGGAGAGTATCAGCACCTCATCTACCCAGTCAGAAAAGGTAAATGGGCAGGAAGCCCTCACTATGGACAGTGTCCTCTTGTGTGAACGGGGAGGGATTATCATGCCCTTAACTTCCGGGCAGGGGTATAAAAAAGGAGTGGACTGGGAAGCGTTTCGAAAACGGTTTATGAAACTGTTGGAGTGGGCAGGGGGAAACGACAAGTTGTATTTTCTCTTTGGAGGAGATCCCATTAACCTGAATACAGGAAACTTTATCTACGAAAAAGAGGACTTAAAGATGGAAGGAAGAAGCAAATTTTCCTTCCGTTTATTTTATAATGCTATGGAGGGAGGAAAAGGAGGCTGTCTTGGAAAAGGGTGGCATCATAATCAGGAGACTCATATACAGGCAGAAGAGAAGGGAATGCTTACCCTCTGTTTGGGAGATGGGAGGAAGATCCCATACAGAAAAGGAATAGGGAAGCTCTATACCCCTCTCTTTGGAGACAGGGGAATTCTCTGGGAGGAGGAAGAGGGATATGTCTATAGGACGATGCGAGGGGAAGAGTACCGGTTTTCGAAAGAAGGACTTCTTGAGAGGAAGCGAAATGAGGAGGGAGATATAGACAGCTATGTATATAACAAAGAGGGACAGCTGGTACAGGTAAAAGGAGGAAGGGGAGGAGAGCTGTTCTACCGGTATAATAAGGAAGGAAAGCTCATCCGCATAAAAGACCATACAGAAAGAGAGGTGCAGCTCTGGTATCGGTATGGAAAGCTGTGTAAATATGTGAATGCCTGTGGACATGTTTATACTTTTAGCTATAATGTCAACGGAAGGTTAGAGAGTGTACTGACCCCTCGGGGAATGACAGGGGTAAAAAATACTTATGACGGAGTCAACAGAGTAGTGGAGCAGGAAATGGCTGACGGGAGCATTATGGAGCTGGCCTATGATGATGAAAACAGACGGACTTATGTGACAGAACCAGGAGGCAGACAAGTCATCTATGAAAGTGATGAGCGTTCCCGCCACATTCGAACTATTTATGAGGATGGAGAGGAGAGGTATGAGTATAATGAGGAGAATCAGAGAACTTTGTATGTAGATCGACAGGGAAATAAGACAAGATACCGGTATGACAAATGTGGGAATATAAGGGAAGTGATAGACGCCCTAGGGGAGAAGACAGGTTTTGTATATGATGAAAACTCCCGTCTTTTAAGGATAGAAGGAGGAGGAGAAATTCTCCTAAGCAATACCTATGATGAAAAGGGAAGGCTGGTGAAAATGACAGATGCCATGGGACGAAGCAAAGAGGGGGTGTTTGATGAGAAGGGACAGTTAAAGAGAGTGCTC
Source organism: uncultured bacterium (assembly GCA_947567075.1). GTDB lineage: Bacteria > Bacillota > Clostridia > Lachnospirales > Lachnospiraceae > MGBC165282. The sequence goes on along the minus strand of CANOLZ010000006.1, from coordinate 29,292 downwards.
CAGGCTGATGGAAGCCAGATAGGGTATGCCTGGGATGAACGAGGAAATTTAACAGAGGAGATCAATCCCTATGGAGAAAAGATGGAGTATAAGTATGACGCCCTTAACCGTCTCATAGAGGTCAGGGACGGAGAAGGAAATACTACAACTCATACGTATGATGAGGCCAACAGGCTGTTAAGCATTACCAATCCAGAAGGGAATACAAAGAGATACAAATATAACGAGAGTGGAAAGGTTGTTGAGATAGAGGACTTCGATGGGGAGAGGATTTTCTTTACATATAACAGGAGGGGGCAAGTAGAGACAAAAACAGATAAAGAAGGGAGAGAGTGGAAAAGAACCTATGATGGCCAGGGAAACTTGGTAGAAGAAATTTCCCCTACAAAGGCAGTGTACCGATGGGAGTATGATGTACATAATCGGCTAGTGGGAAAGGAAGAAGAGGCAGAGGGATCAAGAAGAGTGGTGACGTATGCCTACGATCTGGCAGGGAATATAAAGGAAATGCAGGCAGGGAATGGGGAAGAGATTCTGGCAAAAGAGACTTATACATATGATGAGCTGCGCCGCATGAAAACTGTGACCAACCTGTCAGGGGGAGTAACCCAGTACGAATACTGTTCTTATAATGGAAGGGTGGCATGTATTACAGATCCAAAGGGAAGAACCCAGCGTTTTACATATAATAAGGCAGGAGAACTGATAGTGGAAGAGGATGTTTTTGGAAACAAGATTTACTATGACTATACTTCATTGGGAAAGCTTCGCCAAAAAATCCACATAGGGGGAAGGAAGACAGAATATACATACTTACCAGGAGGAAGGGTGGAGAAAGTAAGTTTGCCAGATGGAAGAGAGATGAAACTGTCTTACGACAGTCTGGGAAGAGTCAGGGAGAGGGAAGAGATACGTGAAGGAAAAACAACCTATGCCTATGATTGTATGGGAAGAATGACAAGGATAAGGGGTCCAAAAGGGGAAGAAATCATCTATACTTATGATGCCTTAGGACGGATTACTTCCATTACAGATGGAGGAGGAGGGAAGACTGCCTATGCCTATACACCTACAGGAAAGCTAAAGGAAGTAGTGGACGCCATGGGAAATCCCACTTTTTATACTTATGATGCCAGAGACTTTCTAGTAGAAGTCTGCCAGAAAGGGGAGAAGGAAGAGAGGATAACCCAGTTTGAGCAAGATGGCTTTGGACAGATTACTGCCATGAGAGATGGATTAGGGCAGGAGGAGAGATATGCCTATGACAGTCTTGGAAGGATGGTGGAAAAGAGGGATAAGGAAGGATATACTACAACATGGAGTTATACACCTATGGGCCAGATTGGAAAGATCCAATATGGAGATGGGAGGGAGGTAAACTATACCTACAACCTTCTGGGACAGTTAGAGGGAATGAAGGATTGGCTGGGAGAAACAACTTTGGAGTGGAATGAAGAGGGAAGGATAAGGCAAATTACAGACCATAAGGGGAGGAGTGTAAGCTATGAATGGGGGAGAATGGGAGAGAAGAGGGGAATGACCTACCCAGACGGAACAAAGCTTCAGTGGCAGTACGATGAACTCCTCCGTCCTATCCAGTGGGAACGAAGGACAGAGGGGAAAAGGGATATACGCATAAACTACCGCTATGATGAGGCGGGAAGACTGGCAGAAAAGAAAACAAACGAAGGGTATCGAACTTGCTGGAGCTATAATGCCTATGGCCAGCTGGCTGCCTTAAGCCATGAGGATGGAAGAGGGATGCTGGAGCATTACACTTATAATTATGACGAGAGGGGGAACAAAGCCAGTATTTACAAGGAGAGGGCAGGATTCCCAAGGGAAAGTGGGGAGTATAGCTACACTTATGACAATCTCCAAAGGCTAACAAAGGTCAGAAAAGATAAAGAGCTCCTTCGCACCTATACCTATGACGCCTTTGGAAACCGGATCCAGAGGGAGGACATGGAACAAGGGCTTCGTACCGTTTACAGCTACGATGTATTGAACCGATTAGTGGAGGAACAACAGGAACCTATAGAAGGAAGAAGCGGCAGTCCAGAGGAAGAGCTTCTCTTAGAGGGAACTGTGAAAACGGTCTATGGGTATGACAGACGGGGAAACATGATTTGGGATAGAAAGGAAGGAAGGGAGAGTCATGGGTATGCCTATGGCGCCTTAAACCGGCTGGAAAAGGCATGGAATGGACAAGGAGAAGAGGCGCACTATGGCTATAACGGAATGGGCCAGCGGGTGGAAAGACGCTTAGGAGAAGAAGTGGAAGGGTATGTGCTGGACTTAACGAAGCCATATCATAACCTGATTGGGATAGAGAGAAAAGAGGGAGAAGAGCATTACTACTGGGATTTTACAACTATAGCAACGGAGAAAAAGGGGAGGGAGCCCCTCTATTATTTAGCCGATGAATTAGGAAGTCCCTTACGGGTAGTCTATGGAACGGGAAAGGGAGCCTGCTATGGGTATGATGAGTTTGGGAGGGATGTATCCCAGAGAGGGAAGGAAGGGTATACAAGACAGGGGGAGGAACAGCCCTTTGGGTATACAGGGTACCGGTATGATGACATAAGTGGAAGCTACTTTGCCCAGGAAAGGGAATACAATCCAAAAGCAGGAAGGTTCCTGGCCCAGGATGTGATAGGAGGAAATATAGTCCATCCAAAGACATGGAACCGATATGGGTATTGCTGGGGAAATCCATTAATACTTGTGGACTTGGATGGGAGGAATCCTTTATGGAGCGTACCAAATCAAGGGGAAATAACAGAGGCTGTCATAAAGGACATGCTAGAGGATGCCAATAGAGCGTTTGTAGGAGGTTTTGGGGATGTAAAGGCATCCATCTCAGAAGGTATTTCGGATTTAGTGGAAGGGGCGACGGCATTTTATGAAGAACATGAAACGGAGATACAGGTTGGAGCAGCTATAGCAGCGGGTGTAGCCGTCACCATAGGGGCAGCCATCGTTGCCCCCGTTTCCGTCCCAGTAGCTTTGGGAGCGATTGGGGTTTCCACTATAGTAGATGGGGTTCTGGGTGGATGCGCCAATGTAATGACTGGAGGAGAGTTTTCCAATGGCTTTATTGGAGGAGCTGTTAATGGATGGATTACTTCTGTAGGGACATGTTTTGGGATGTCTAGTTCTGCAGATGCCTTAGGAGGATTTGTGGGGAATTATATAACGGAGAGCCTCAACAATAGGGATACTACTGGCCCTAAGAAGGGCGAGATAGAGATTCTGCTTACTTCTGCAGGGATGGGATTTACACAGTTTCAACTTGGACAGATAAAAACATTAGGTGTAATGTCCAACGGAGTAAAACTACCCAAAGGGTCAGCGGGATACTGGGTTGCAAAATTCTTTGGTAAAAATCTGAATTTTACTTCATCATTAGGTGCGTATATACTAATTGATGATCTTGTAAAAAAGTTAAAAGTAGGAGAAAACATTTCTATTTTATTATGTGAATAGGAGAGGAGGAAGGATATGGCGGTTTATGAAAGTTTAAATATGCTGCATATGTTAGCGCCTGTATATTTTGGATTTATTACTTTTGTTGGGGTTACTGCAGAAGAAGTATGGGGAACAAAAGGAACAATAAACCAAAGTGAGATTGGGTTTACTAAAAAGAAAAGGAGAATAATCAGATGGATAACAATGATACTAATGGCGCCAATTCTGTTTAGTTGTCTTAGGGTGGCATTCCCAAAGCTCATGGATATTCCAGGCATTATGGCTGGGGAATATAGGAGTATGGAGGGAACCGTAAAGGAGTGTTTCTATGATTATGGGGAGGGAGGACCTAATATAGCAGGAGCTCTAAATGTAGAAGACGTTAGTGGGAAAATCTACCAGTTTTCCAATATACATGTCCCCCGCTTCTTGGAGATAGGGGATAGGGTGAAGGTAGATTACCGTAAGTATGGCAAGAGTGGAGTAATCAGGGAGATAAACAAAAAAGAGTTTGAAGCGTTTGGAGGGCGGCCTTTGGGTCTGTTTATGTTCATCATGGTATACCCACTATTATCTATGCCGTTGTATTTTATATATACATTTAAGTGGAGACCCTATTTGGATAGGAAGAAAAACTATTCCATTTGTGTGTATCATGATGATTTAGTGAGAAACATAGGGAGAGTAGGAATTATCAGGTTGCAAAGTATAGTAGCGATGTTCATAGCCATGATGGGGTTTTCTGGGATAGTCATGGACATATACTGGGGGCTTCTTGTCAGCGGGAATTATATAGGCATCGTCTGTCTGTCCTTTCTAAGACATAAGAGATTTGTCCTAATCAAGGATAAATTTTATTATCGAAATTTTAGACAAGAGATAGAGGGAAGCATAGAGGAGATAGAGTTTGTGGAGAGGAGGAAGGGAGGAGTGGTCATTGGGACAAAAGAAGAGGAAATGGAGATAAGGTGTACAAAGGAAAAGTATGTGGAGGAATTGATGAAGAAGATAGGCAAAAAAGAAGAGAAAAATGATGGTGAATAGGCAGGGTATTGTCCTTTTAGTGGAAGGGAAGGACAGAGGAGAACGGAGATATAAGTGTAGGTTATGTCTAGGTTGAGGCAGGATAGACAGACGAAAAAGAAGACAGGGGTAATGTGACTTGCTAAAATTAAATAAAGGACGATAAAAAAGTAGAAAGCATCGTCAATATTTGATAAAATATATTTTTCGAATATTGGCGGTATTTTTATGGTGGGAGAAGAAAGGAAACCAAGGCATCCGTTTCAGAAGGCATTTCGGATTTAGTGGAAGGTGCGGTAGCATTTTATGAAGAACATAAAACAGAGATATAAGTTGGAGTAGCTATAGGATCCAGTGCAGCAGGAGGGATTCTAAGTGGCTTTGCCAATGAAAGGACGGGAGGAAGCCTGATGAATGGCTTCGTAGGAGGTTTTGCCAATAGGTTGTATTTCTAATGCAGGAAACTTAGGGGGATTTCTGTTTTTGGAGACTTACTGGGAGGTTTTGTAGGGAATTTTATAACCGAGAGTCTTCATAATGGGAATATTGATGATTCTAATGATAAGAAGGGACAAGATAAAATTCTTCTTATTTCTTTGAGAATGGGATATACACAGGTAGGTCTTGGAAAAATAGGGACATGGAAGGCTATGTCCGAAGGGAGCCGGGCTGGCCAAAGGATCAGCGGGACACTGGATTGCAAAATTCTTTGATAAAAATCTGAATTTTACTTTGTCATTGAGTGCGTATAAACTCATTGATGGAATGTAAAAAAGTTTGAAGAAGGAGAATACGTTTCTATTTTATTATGTGAATAGGGAGGAAGAAGGATATGCTGAATTATGAAAGTTTCGGACTGCTTTGTACGCTAGCACCTGCATATGCTGGGGTTATTGCTGCTATTATGGTTATAGCAGAGGAGGTATGGGGAACAGATGGAATGATAAAACGTACCAAAATTGGATTTCACAAAGAGAAAAGGAGGAGAATTGAATGGGCGGCATCCTTATTGTTGGCTCCAATCCTATTCATTGGCCTTTGGTATGCAATCCCAGTAATGATGGATATTCCAGGGATTCTGGCAAGGGAATATAGAAGTATGGAAGGAACTGTAAAAGATTATCGCTATGGTTCTAAGGAAGGAGGGAGCGGCATAGTAGGAGAGATAATTGTGGAAGATGACAGCGGAGAGCTTTTTCGCTCTATCAACATACATGTCCCCAGATTTTTGGAGATAGGGGATAGAGTGAAAGTAGATTATCGAAAGTATGGAAAGAGTGGAGTAATCAGGGAGATAAACGGAGAGTCGTTTGAAAAGTTTGGAAGGAAGAATGTAGGTCTGTTTCAGATCATACTTATCTACCTGCTGTTTTCCATGCCAGTATATGTAGCATATATATTTAAGTGCAGGCCTTTGTTGTATAGGAAGAAAAATTATTCGATAAGTGTGTATCATGATAGGTTTGTGCGAAGCATAAAGGTTGTAGAGATTCTCAGACTGCAAAGCATAGCAGTAATGTTCATAGCCATTATGGAGTTTTCAGGGATAATTATGGACATATACTGGGGATTTCTTGTCATTGGGAATTATATAGGCATCGCCTGTCTGTCCTTTTTTAGGCATAAGAGATTCACCCTAATGAAGGATAGGTTTTATTATCGGGATTTGAAACAAGAGATAGAGGGAAGCATAGAGGAGATAGAGTCTGTGGAGAGGAAGAAGGAAGGAGTGGTCATTCGAACAAAGGAAGAGGAAATGGAGATAAGGTGTACAAAGGAAAAGTATGTGGAGGAATTGATGAAGAAGATAGGCAGAGAAAAGGAGAAAAATGATGGTGAATAGGCAGGATATCGCCTTTTTAGCAGAAGGGAGGGACAGAAGAGAAAGGAGACATAAGTGTGGGTTATGGCTGGGATGAGGCAGGATAGACAGACGAAAAAGAAAACAGGGGTAATATGACCTGCTGGAATTAAATAAAGGACGATAAAAAAGTAGAAAGAATGGCCAATATTTGATAAAATAAATTTGTCGAATATTGGCGGTATTTTTATGATGAAACAAGAGGAAAGAGTATTGTTAAAGTCCTTCCCAAAGAGAAATCTACGGCCATATGAACAGAAAAAAGGAGGGGTATACAAAGTAGGGGAGGTGATGGCTGTCTCCATCCTAAAAATACATGGGAGTATTTTGGCCGTGTATTGGGGGTTTCTTATAAGTGGGATTTATGGGGGCATTTTTTCTCTGTCCTTTCTACGTCATAAGAGATTCATCTTGATAAAGGACAGATTTTATTATCGAAGCTTTAAACAGAAATTGGAGGGAAGCATAGAGGAGATAGAAGGGTGTGGTCATTAGAACAAAGGGAGGGGAAATAGAGATCATGTGCACAAAGGAACCATATGTGGAAGTCCTAATGGGAAAAATAAGGGAAAGGAGAATAATGGTTTGGCATGATGATAGGAAATATATGTTTTATAGGAATGCTGAGGGGAGTCCGGCGGTTATCGCAAAAAAACAGCTGGAAGGAAGAGAAAGGAGTCCTCTTTTTTACAATAGTTTTCTTTCTTTTCTTTCTTGCGTTCAATCCTATGGGGAAAGAAATATGGCTTCTTGATCAACTCATTCAGCAGTTGGACAGTTTAAAAATAGGAGTTCTTTAGGGGTTTTACTATATGGTGTTTTTTCCATCGTTTATGCCATTGTGCCAATTTTTTTTGTTTCGGAAAAGGTTACATACAAAAGGAGAAAAGCCATACAGAGTGTATGTATATTATGATAGGCTTTTTATATTTACAGTGGGACTTTGGTGCATAAATTTTGATGGGGCATTTCTGATTTGGGTAATAGAAATAGGCATCCTTTTCTTAAATAGGAAACTTTTGCTGGGAGTTCTAGTGGCAATGAATTACATATGGGCAGTTATAGCTTCCTTTTTACAAGGAAAAGAATTGGTGATGACGAAAGAGAAGTATTACTATAACAGTATGAAAGGGAACATAGAGGGGAGTCTGGAAGATATAGAAGAAATGGAACGAAGAGAAGAGGAGGCGCTAGTCTTTAGGGTAAAGGGAGAAGAGATGCCAGTTTGGTGCGGATTGAAGACATATGGGGATCTAATTTATGAGCAATGTAAAAAGAGGATTAAGGAGAAAGGATAAAGAAGAACATACAATGGGAATATTACCGTATCAATAAGTGCATATATAGGAATGGATGGACTGGAAAAATTTGAAGAAGAGAAAAAAGACTTGCTTTATTGTGTGTATTGGAGAGGAGAAAGGTGTGATTATTGGAACAAAAGAAGAGGAAATGGAGATAAGGTGTACAAAAGAAAAGTATTTGCTTGGACATTGGCTCTAGAACAAAGACTATAGAAAATAACAAATAGAAAACAATACTAAAAAAAGATAGACACAATGATACAGGATCCATTACAATACAATAAAAGAAACAGAAAAAAGGAGGAATTCTTATGACATTACAAAACAAAAAGAACAAGACGGACTGCAAAAAGCTTCTTCTCCCCTCTTACCAGAATGGAACTACTTAGTCCAAGATCTATAAAGAACTGGATATATCTAAATCAGCTCTCTATTCATTAGGATAGGAGCATGATAGGAAGCTTAGAATGCTGGAAAGACTCTGGAAGCCTTTCCAGGGACAAATACTATGATTCCAGTATGTGAATAGGAGAGACCTATGTTTGACTATGAAAGCAGAGTGCTATTGGGGATACTAATCCTTGGAAATATGGGATTTTCTGTTTTCCATTGAAAAAAGATAGGGGAACCGTTAGACTGCCTCGAAAGGGAGACATCATAGGGGAATGGGCAGTATTCGCAATGATGGTTCCACTTCTCCTAGTCTCCCTTTGGATAACAATTCCTAGGCTCATAGGTATTCCAGGAATCATTTCAGGGGATTTTTTAAGCGTACAGGGAAGGGTAAAGGATTACCGCTATCATTATGAAGGGGTTTTTTATGGAGAGCTCAACGTGGAAGACACCAGTGGAAAACTCTATGGATTCCAAGGCATCTATGTCCCCAACTCTTTGGAGATAGGGGACAGGGTAAAAGTAGATTACCGCAGTTACAGTAAGAATGGGGTTATAAGAGAAATAAACAGGAAGACATTTCTGGAGTTTACAAACATCCATTCAGGACTTTTTCTGTTCATCATGGTATTTCTGTTGTTTTCCATGCCTTTTTATGCTTTTTTGGTTTTTCTGTTGGGCCCTCTGTTTGATTGGGATAAGGACTACTCCATTTGTGTGTATCATGACTGGTTTGTCAAGACTCTATGGGTAGTGGAAATTCTTATGCTGCAATGTGGGGCAGCGCTTGTCATGGCTGTCATAGGGAAGTATAAGAGATTTATGGACCTGTATTGGGGCCTTCTTGTCTGTGGAAATTATGTGGGTATTCTCTGCCTTTCTTATATGCGGCATAAGAGATTTCTTTTGATAAAGGGCGCTTTTTATTATCGCAGCTTTAAGCAAAGGTTCGAGGGAAGGATAGAGGAGATAGAATCTGTGGAAAGGAGGGAGAAAAGCATTATTCTTAGGGCAAAGGGAAAGCATATAGAAGCTTTGATGAAAAAAATTCAAGTAAGGAGAGGAAAAAAATAATGGAAAATACAGTTTTGTTTTGGTTGTTTATCGTTCTTGGAAATGTATGTTTTATATGTATGCTGTTAGGGGTGAGACAGTTATCAAAAAAAAGCAGTTGGGAAGAAGGAAAAAAAATGCTCGTATTGATTCTTTGTCTTTTTGTCGTCTTTCTTCTGCTAAATCCCCTGGGAAAAGAAATAAGACTTTTAGGGCGTATTGTAGTAGATGAAGAGCTGTATTTGGTTGGTGTCGTATGTGCGGTAGCTTTTTTTGCCTTTATGCCCATCCTTCAATTTTTCTTATTTCAGATGAGACTGTCTGGAAAAGGAAAAGAGGAGTATAGAGCCTATGTATATCAGGATGGATTTTTTCTATTTACGTCAGGACTGTGGTGGCTGAATTCCCTAGGGATGTTTTTAATAGCAGGAGCAATCAATGATATGATCCACTGGAATGTGGGATTGGCTTTGGGAATATTGTTAATTGTAGATTACATAGGAATGATTCTAGTGGCATTTTTACAAGGGAAAGAATTTGTGATGACCAAAAAGGAATACCGCTATCAAAGTATGAAAAGGAGCCTGGAGGGAAGGCTGGAGGAGATAGAGTCGGTAGAACGTAAAGAAAAGGAGCTGGTCATAAAGGTAAAGGGAGAAGAGCTGCCCCTTTGGTGCACTATGAAGTCCTATGGAGATACCCTTTATGAGGAATGTGATAAGAGGATCAAGGCGAAGGCGGAAGATGGATGGAATTGAAAAGAGGGGGGAAGGAAGTGCAAAAGCAGTTTGTGTTAAAGAGCCAGCTAGGAAATCCCATTCCACGGGTTGTGAATGGATACAAAAAACTGGACATAAGGAAGCTGAATCGTAAAGAGTACAAGGAGCTGCCATCCTATGTTTTCTGGGAGATAAAGACAGGGATGGATATTCTGTATCCAGATATTTTGATGGAGCCTGCTTTACTTGTGTCTAGGGAGGTCATGGAACTTCTCGTTCACTATGATGAGACCATCCCTTTTCTCTTTGCAGCTATGTTTGATGAAGAAAAGGGGGAAAGCGCTTCTTATTTCTGTCCCATATTAGAGGAGGAAGAGAAGGTGGAGGATAAGCCCCTATACTGGTTATTCAAAGAACAGGGGAAAAGGGAGATACGCATCCGCCTGGATCTGGCAGAAAGTCTTTTGGCAAGGGAGGCCATAGGAATAGCATTCCAAGAACTATAATTTTGACAGAATAGTGAAGGAAAAGTACAGTAGAAATAAGTAATTGGATAATAGGACAAGTTAAAAAGGAATTTCAAGGAATGAACTTTTAGAAAAGAATGGAAGTATGGAGGAAAAGAAAGAGTGGTTTATATTCAGGAACGGAAAGGGAGGCTGCTTTTGGAAGCAGACATGATGGAGAAAGAATGTTTTAAAAAGCAGATAGGCATTTTACAGGATTACTACCAAAAGGAAGAAGTGCGGGACAGGGTAATTAAAACTTTTGAAAATCTTCTGGAGAAATGGGACAGAGAAGAACCAGCGGCCAGTTTGGGAATACATTACCTTCTCACCAGTGTCCATCATAGAACTTATACCTTTTCCCTGGCCCTTTATGGAGAGAAATTTTATCTGGATGAAGAGGCCATAGAGATGAGCTGGAAGCCAGAGCTTTTTATGGATTTGCTGGAAGAGGATATAGGGGAAATCCTGAAAGGAATAAGAACTCAATTTCCCAGATTATGTTCCTATGAAGAGGAGGCAATCCGCCTCCATTGCGTAAAGCGCTACTATGCTGCTGTTTATCAACTTTGTAAAGATATATGGCCGGAAATCCTAGAAAGAGAAGTCTTTAAAGGGTTAAAGAAAAAGGAAGATTTTTTCCTGTTCTTTGGAGCTTTTGGAGGGGAGGGGGAGGTAATTGCATAAGGAGTTTGTATGAAAGAGTAAGCTGGGAAAGACAAAGGATGCCTATGTTTTCTGGGAGATGAAAAAACAGTGTGGATTTTTGCATCTAGATATTTGGATGGAGCAGTGAGAAGATGGCCATGCTCCCTTATGGTTAGACCTTTGCAAAGCAATAGAAAAAACAGAGATATTTAGAGTTGGAAGACAATACCTTTTGCTAGATAAAATGAAAGTCTATCAAAAGGGGTCATTTGTATATATGGAAAAGAAAAGTGGGCAGCAGATATGACAGAACTCTTCTCATGTGGAGCTAAGTTCTGTCTTTCACAAATGCTTCATATGTATTGGAAATGATGTAAAGGAAAGGGAAATTTCCAGGAAAGAAAAATAGTATTTTTTTCACATGATTAGCAATTTTATCTGAAAAAAATATTTTCAAAATGAGAAAAATAAATGAATTCTAGTATAATTTTATAAAAAAATAATACAGAATTTGTACATAGAATATTTTACAATATGAAAGGAAAAAAGGATGGTTTAAGTAAAGAATGTGGTAAAAACTTATGCGGATGGCACTGGAAAGATTTATGCATTAAATGACGTGAGTATAGAAGTAGAAGAGAAGGATTTTATGGTTATATTAGGACTATCAGGATCAGGGAAGTCCACATTAATCAATGTTATGTCAGCATTAGATAATTGTGATTTAGGAAAGATTTTATATGATGATTTAGATATTACACAACTGAAAGAAAAAGAGTTGGTTACTTTTAGAAGAGCAAATATTGGATTTATTTTTCAATCCTATTATTTACTTCCAGATTTGAATGTAGAAAATAATATCCGTATGGGAGCAAATTTGGTAAATAATAATGATTATAAAGATATTATTGAGATGTTGAATATAGGGGATTATCTAAAAAGAATGCCATACCAATTATCTGGTGGACAGCAGCAGAGAGTTTCCATTGCCAGAGCATTAGCAAAAAAACCAAAAGTTCTTTTCTGTGATGAGCCAACAGGAACTTTGGATGAAATTCATGGAAAACAGGTATTGGCCCTATTGCAAAAATATCAGGAAAACAATTCTGTAAGTATTATTATGGTTACTCATAATCAGGGAATTTCTGCCATGGCTAATAAAGTTGTAAGATTTAAGAGTGGAAAAATTATAGATGTAGTAAAAAATGATAAAGTACTATCTGCTGCAGAAGTGAGGTGGTCTTAATGATAGGTTCATTGTTAAGCCTAATGAAAAGAAATAAACTGAATATTTCCAGTATATTTTTCATTATTCTTTTAACGGGCACACTGGGCACATGTTTTTTAGAAGCGAACCAACAGATGGAGAATAGACTAGAGGAATTACAGGAATGAAATGTTGAAGATTTTTCCTTTTTTCCCAATATTACTCATAAGGAAATTATGGAACAACAGGGAGATTATTGGAAGGCTGCTGTTAAGAAGGTGGAACAATTAGGGGATTTATATGACTTTGAATGGGAGAAGAGAGAAAATGTAGTTATTCAGAATCAGGACAATATTGTAAGATTGTTTTCTGATAATAGAAAAATAAATCAGTACAAAATAGTAGAAGGAAGTTTGCCAAAAGAAAAGGAAGTCATGTTGGACTATAATTATGCTACGGCAAATAATCTTAAAGTGGGTGATGCTTTTATAGTTGAAGAGCAAAACTATGATATATCAGCTATTGTTGTGTTGCCAGACATGATTTCACCAATAGTAGATAACACTGGAAAAATGTATGACAAAAAGACTCAGGGTATAGTAGTGATGAAAGAAAGCGTGTTTCAAAAGTATTGCAGTGAAGAAAATATAAATATAATGTATTCGGGCGTATTTCATCCAACAGCTCCAAAAGATATTCTTACTATGAAACGGGATGAAAATTTCTATTTGTTCCTGGAGAGGGAAGAGAATCCCCAAATATATGCAAATGTACATTCACAGATAACTATGAACCAGATTATCATGGGTTTTTCTATGGGAATTTTATTTTCAATAGCTGTTCTTCTCGTTTTAATCACTATTAATGAGCAAATAAGAGGTGAGTACAAAAATCTTGGTGTATTAAAAGCATTAGGTTATAAAAATGTAGAACTTACAATAAAATATATGTTTTATTTTTTTATTGTAGGGGTACCAGCTTTTGTGGGATATTTTGCGGGCCATTTACTTTCCGTTACTTTTTATGAACTAGTATTTGGCATTTTTGATGTCCCTTATGTTTTTCGTGGAGTAGTTGTAGAAAATATGCTATTCTTTGTACTTGTACCATCTGTAGTTTTTGCTTTTATTGCTTTTTTGTGGGCAATGTTTAAGGTGAGAAAGTCTGCACTGTCAATGATTTACAATGATAATAGTGCGATGGCTAATAAATTGGTGATATATAGAAATAAGAAAATTCATGGAACAAATTATTTAAAAAGTGTAAAATCCATATTATTATTTTCAAAGATGATGGTACTGATATTTGTTTTATTTAGTGGTTTTGCCTTAGGAGTACAAATTCAATTTGCATACACAACCTATCATCTAACATCAAGTATTAAGAATCTAGTTTTACAAGAATACAATTACGAGTATAATGTTCGATTCAAAAACCCCCAAACAGATGATACAGAATATGAAGACAGTTTGAAGTACTTTAGTGAGACTATCCGTTTAAAGGCAAAAACAGACGATAATTATGATAGTTTGAATTTGTATGTTATTCATGATAAAAATACACAGTTATTAAATTTGATAACGGAAAATGGAACAGTCATTGATCTACAGAACTTGGATGGGGTAGTTATCAATAAATGGATGGAGATGAAATATGATTTAAATGTAGGAGATGAAATAAGTATTGTTTTAAATAATGAGGAACATTTGGTTAAAGTGGCAGCTGTTTCTCAAAGTGTATATGGATCAAATATTTACGTAGGAAAAGAGACAGCGAAAAATCAGTTTGAGATTGATTTTAATGAATATAATGGTATTTATACAAAGGATAACGTTATAGAGGATGACGAAAATATTTTGAGTATTATAACAAAAACAGAAATGAAGGAAACCATTGAACAGTCAACGGATGTATATGGAATATTGTCCGCTATGTTGTTTATATGTGGATTAGTTATTGGTACAATAACCTTCATGCTATCGTTGTTTAGTGTTGTACAGAGTAATAGACATTATATATCACTTATGAAGGTTTTAGGATATACACAAAAAGAGTGTAATTTTACTATTATTAGTGGATATAGAAAAGTTGCTATCTTGGGATTTGCTATTTCCATTCCATATACTATTATACTTAGTACCATTATGTTTCGTTTAATTTCAGTAAATTCTGATATGGCATATCCCACAAGCATTAATATAATATCAATTATTTGCTGTCTTTTCATAACCATTGGAATAGTTGAAGTAATTTTATGGTTCTTTAAGAAAAGATTACAAAAAGTATCATTCCGTGAAATTATGGAAGGATAAAATACGAGAGAGGTGTATGATGAAAGGGAACTAAATTTATAAAACAGCTTGCGTCAACAGGTTTAGACTGTCAAAAAGACGGCTTTTTGACAGTCTTGATCCATTTTTGACGAAAGTGTTTGATAAGAACATTATTTGTTCAAAATTTTCATAAATTCGTCACCAGTAATCGTTTCTTTTTCATATAGGAATTTCGATAGTTCATCTAGCTTTTCCCTGCTGTCCTTTAAAATCTGAGCTGCTTTATCATGCTGCTTTTTAACTAGTTTTACTACCTGCTGGTCGATCTCTGTTTGGGTTTCCGGGGAACAGGACAAGGAAGTATCGCCGCCTAAGTATTGATTAGTGACTGTTTCCATAGCGACCATGCCAAAATCCTGGCTCATTCCATAGCGGGTAATCATAGCCCGGGCTAACTTGGTGGCCTGTTCAATATCGTTGGCCGCACCAGTGGAAATAGTCCCAAATACAATCTCCTCTGCGGCCCGTCCTCCTGTAAAGGTGGCAATCTTATTCTCCATCTCTTCCTTTGTCATGAGATAGTGGTTATCTGCTTCTACCTGCATAGTGTAGCCTAGTGCGCCAGAGGTGCGGGGGATGATAGTGATTTTCTGTACTGGGGCAGAGTTTGTCTGCTTTGCTGCAACTAGCGCATGGCCAATTTCATGATAAGCCACAGTCCATTTTTCCTTGTCTGTAAGGATGGCGTTTTTCTTTTGATATCCGGCGATAACTACCTCAATGCTCTCCTCCAGATCCGACTGAGTGGCATACTTCCTACCCTTTCGGACAGCCTGAAGGGCAGCTTCGTTGACAATGTTAGCCAGTTCCGCTCCAGAGGCGCCAGAGGCCATTCGAGCCACCTGCTGGAAGTCTGCTTCATCTGACACTTTTATCTTTTTGGCGTGAACCTTTAGTATTTCCTCCCTGCCTTTTAGGTCGGGGAGTTCCACAGGCACACGGCGGTCAAAGCGTCCAGGACGGGTAAGAGCTGGGTCTAAAGATTCAGGGCGGTTCGTGGCTGCTAAAATAATGACTCCGTTATTACCTTCAAATCCGTCCATTTCCGTAAGGAGCTGGTTAAGGGTCTGTTCACGCTCATCGTTGCCCCCTAGGCGGCCATCCCGCTTCTTCCCTATAGCGTCAATCTCATCAATGAACACGATGCAGGGGGATTTTTCTTTTGCTTGTTTGAACAGATCCCGTACTTTAGATGCCCCCATGCCTACGAACATTTCCACAAATTCTGAGCCAGACATGGAGAAGAAGGGGACGTTTGCTTCACCAGCGACAGCTTTGGCAAGCATAGTTTTTCCAGTGCCTGGAGGGCCGACAAGAAGAATGCCTTTAGGCATGGAAGCGCCGATTTCCTGATATTTAGAAGGGTCGTGGAGATAGTCCACGATCTCAGTGAGATTTTCCTTTGCCTCGTCTTCACCGGCAACATCGGAAAATTTGATGCCCTCGGCAGATTTTACATAGACTTTGGCATTGGATTTCCCCATATTGAACATCATAGAGTTGCCACCGCCCATTTTTTCCATCATTTTGCGGGACATGAACTGCCCAATGGCAATGAAAATCACTAAAGGAGCAATCCACCCTAGCAGCTGCATGAAAAAGGATGACTCCTCTATCTCTATGCCAGAGGTGGACACATTTTTGTCCAAAAGACGCTGGATCAACTTCTCATCTGGTACCATAGCTGTCTTATAAACAGTGTTGCTATTCTGTTCTATAAAGACAATGAGATTATCCTGTTCCTGTATACTTGCCTCCCTAACCTGACCAGCATCTACCATGGATACAAATGTATTGTAGTCAACTTGATGAATACTGCGTTCCATAAGCCATGGCATGGCAAGGAGATTGAACAGCACAACTGCCAGCATGGCCACACAGTAATAATAAAGCAAGGGTTTTTTAGGCGTTTTTACTTCATTCATTTTTCTTATCCTCTCTTTCATAGTTGTTCCTGTCCTAGCTGGCTTAATTTCAGCAGGATAACCACATAAAAAAAGACATAGGGCAGCTTTGCGCTGTCTTATGTCATCTTCATTTCTCAATTTTGCAAGGATTCACATGGCGCTTGTCATACAACTAGGGAATAAGCTTTTCCTCATCAAATGCTATCCTACAGGCAGTTTTCCAACAGTGCGCCTGCAATGCTATACGTCCAAAAGCATCATACTTTTCGTTGAATATTTGTACACAAACAAATCCACATAGACGGAATCAATAGGGGCTGCCTCTTCCCATCTTTGTGAGTGCAGAGTTTACCTATAATTAGATAGTTTTTTTCGGTGAATCTGTGAGAAAACCTTGTTCAAATATATAGTTCAATACTTGCCAAAAAGTCTGTTCCATTATTTCTATTATGCCCTGAAAACAGTAATAAGATGCTTAGGGGATAATAGGCACATAGGGCTGCGAAATCTTTCACGGAGATCTTGCCCAAAGGTGTTTACTTTACCAATATTGTAAGAGTATCTGTAATCATACTCTTTACATGGACAGCCATCTATACATCCCATATTCATACTCCTGATTTTTATTAGGTTATCACAAAAATACGAAAAAGTCTATCCTTCATTTGCGTTAAAGAGGAGCAGTCTAGAAACTCTGGGAAAGAATGAGAGAACGAAATCTGTCCACTCTTACATACTAATGCTAATACAATAGATGTGAAAAAGGGATAAGGATACATAGCCGGGAATCTAAAAAACAAGTTCCCAGCTCTATTTTTTGCCCTGAAATGTAAATTTTTTGTGAATCTAATGAAAAAGTCCTTTTCAAACAGTCTCTGGATGTGCTCTTCTAGTAGGAAGTTCCAGTTTTCTTTTCATGCCGACTATAACTAGATGAATCAGCGTAAAGCTGCATATTAAGGACAAAAAGGACAGGTACAAGAGGAGATAGAACATATTTATTATAATAAGAATTGTCTGTATCATCATACAAACATTAAAAAACAAGATAAAAATTACGTTATGTCTTACCAAAAAATATGCAAATAGTGGAATTTATTTGTTATAATCAATATATAAAATGTATACTGTATTTTTTATGCTGCTTGAAATTTTTCCTTTTTTAGGAAAAGGCCAAAAATAAGAAAGGCATGGGCGAAACATTGAACTATTTGGAACCTATTCAGGAAACCGTGTATTTATCCGCTAGTAATGCTCCCCAATATAGACGGATTATGCGCATTTTTTTTATGGAATATGAAAGGATGCATTTTCAATTATATAAGGAAGATGTGTTGGAGTTTATGAGGGAATATCCAGAATTTTCGGATTATTCCATGGAACAGCTGAAAATAGATTTAGAAGTATTGGTGGGATGGAAAAATCTTACACCCATTCAAGATCCAAGAAGGGTTTACACCATTGCAGAATATAAAAATAAACAATATCGTTATACAATGTCTGAGTTTGCTGTGGAAGTAGAAAGAATGACTATAAAACTGGAAAATCTTTTTATGGAAGGAGGAAGCTTGTCTACCAACTATTTTGTGCGAATAGAAAATGCTTTGGGTGAAATGATGTCCATGTATAATAAGGATCTGAAAACAATAAACGAATGGTGGAATAATTTACAGGAAGATTTTAAGAGATTAAATAGAAATTATCAAGATTATTTAAGGGAGTTTTATTCAGGAAAGTCAGAAAAGCTTCTTAAATCCGTTGAATTTGTAATACATAAAGACAGATTCATTTCCTATCTACAGGAATTTGTGCAGCAGCTTCAGAATAAATCTATACGAATAGAAAATATAATGAAAGATTTGTCTAAGGAAGGAGTGAATAGGGTATTGGACAAGGTTATAGAAAGTGAGCTTTCCATCCCCCATCCGAATTCCCAAATACAGTATTTAAGAGAAAACAATATAAGAGAAAGCATTTATGGGAAATGGAAAAATCTTTTAGACTGGTTTATTCCAACAAAAAAGGGATTTAGTGAAAGTCAAAAGGTGTTAGAAATTACAGATGAGGTTATTCGCAAAATGATCCAAAACGCAGCTCTTATTGTGCAGATGCAAAATTGGGGTGTGAGCCGAAAAGACGATTATAAAAAATTTATACAGATGTTTGCCCAATGTGAACATGTAGAGGAAGCTCATAAACTCTCAGCCTATTTATTTGGCATACAACATGTACGCCATTTTAAAATAAACCAGGAACGTTCTACAGACAGCATAAACAGCAGTGTCTTTGATGAAATGCCATCGGAATATGAATTAAAGCCCCATACAAGAACATATAAACCAAGAATAGATAAGTCAGGCTTTGAAAGCAAAGAATTGGAGAAGAGAAAACAGAGAGAGCAATATTTGAGAAGGCTTGAGGAAGATAAAAAGCTTGTGATGAAATATATAAGGAACAATCAACTCGATATTCGCCAAATAAAAGATTGCATTTCAAGGGACACAAGGGAAACTCTTTTAGGCTGGATTGCACAGGCCAACTTGACAGTCTCAAAGAGGGGAAGGACAGAATATGGACAGGCATTTCGGCTCATAAAACAAGAGGGCAGCCATCGAATCAAATGTCAGGACGGGGAATTGGAAATGCCCATATATATTTTACAATTTGAGGATGAGTAACATGAAAGAGGTAAGGGCATTAATAGAAAATACTTGGATTGATAAGAAGAAAAACAAAGAATTGTATACAAAGGTTCGAAAGGAACTGACAAAATTTCAAAAGTTTTTTCGTGAGCAGTTAGGATGGACGGTTATCAATAATGAACGAATTGTAAAGATAGAAAAAATTCCTGCTCATGCACAAAGTTATATGGGAATTACAGAATTTACAGAGAGGAGGGATTACTGTCTTTTTTGTGCTGTTTTGACTTTTCTAGAGGACAAAGAGGAGGAGGAGCAGTTTCTTTTATCGGAATTAGTGGATGTGTTAGAGCTGCAGTTAAAGGGTGTGATAGATGTAGATTGGACTTCCTTTACCCAAAGAAAATCTCTTGTAAGAGTTTTACAGTTTTGTGAAGATAGGAGATTAATAGAAGCATACGAAAGAGTCAACAGCAACAGGGTCAATTCTGGAGGAAGTCCCATAGGAAGTCCTATAGGACAGGAAATTTTGTATGAAAATACAGGACTTTCCAGATACATGGCAGTTAATTTTTCTTATAGTATTTCAGAATTTACGTCATGGAGAGATTTTGAAGAGAGACAGGCAGATGAGAGTGGAGGGGATAGAAAATATGATAGAATGAACAGGGTATACCGCCAGCTCGTTGCAGCCCCAGCCTTATATTGGAGCCAGCCAGATGATCCAGATAGTCTTTATGTGAAAAAACAAAGGCAGTGGATCCAAAAAAATGTGAGGGATTATTTGGGAGGCCAGTTTCATATACATAAAAATGCCGCCTTTTTAGTCATGGAAGAGGAGGAGCCCTTTGGGGAAAGACATCCAAGAGAAGGGATGCTGCCAGAAGTTGTTTTAATGTTATGCAGAATGATTAGAAAAAACATAGAGACAGGTCAATGGAAAGTCAGGCAGGATGGCTGTATCCTCCTTTCAAGGGAAGAGTTTCAAAGAGAGCTTTCTAGCTGCCACAACAAGTATAAGGCAGGATGGAGTAAGGAATACAGAGAGATGGAAGATGGAAAGCTATTCACTATTGTTACAGCTTACATGAAGGATTGGATGATGATAGACGAATGGGATCAAGAGATTGTTGTTTATCCAGGAGCAGGCAAAATAATAGGAGATTACCCGGCTGATTTTCGTACAAAGGAGAAAATAAATGAGTGAACGCTGGCATATGAACCGCATAGGGTTTGTAAATTTTTGGTTATATGATGACGAAGTCTTTTCGTTTGCAGATGGCAGGCTGCTCCTTAGGGGACAGAATGGTTCGGGAAAATCCATTACAACCCAAAGTTTTATACCTTTTATATTAGATGGAGACAGAACGCCTAGCCGGTTGGATCCTTTTGGTTCCAGCGACAGGAGAATGGAATATTACTTTCTAAGAGATGGGGAAAAGGAGGAGGCAACTGGTTATTTATATTTGGAATTTCAAAAGGGGAACCGTTATAAAACCATTGGAATTGGCCAACAGGCAAAGAAAGGGAAGACTATGAGTTTTTGGGGCTTTGTTGTGCTAGATGGAAGAAGAATTGGATATGATTTCAACTTATACAGAGAAGTAGGAAATACGAGGATTGCCTATACAAAGCAGGAAATAAAAAAGAAGCTAGGGGAAAATAACTTATTTACAGAAACCCAGAAAGAATATATGGCCAATGTGAATAAGCACATCTTTGGCTTTCCCCGTTTGGAACAATACGAACAATTTATAAGGCTTCTCATAAAAGTCAGGGCTCCAAAACTTTCTAAGGAGTTTAAACCAACGAAAGTTTATGAAATATTAAACGATTCCTTACAGACATTGTCTGATGAGGACTTGCGGGCCATGGTGGACGCAATGGAGAAAATGGATGATATACAGGATAAGCTGGACAGTTTAAAGAGAGCCTTTGAAGATTTAAAGGCCATAGGAGATGAGTATAGAAAGTATAACCAATACATGCTGGCGCAAAAGGCGGCTGCCTATCTGGAAGAAAAAAGACTGGCCGACGAGGCAAGAAAAAAGTTGGAATGGGAAAGAGAAGAGTTAAAGGATAAAAGGGAAAAAGTCCAGGAGAGCTGTAGGAGGAGAAGAGAAGTTGAGGCAGAAAAAAAGCTGCTGGAAAGGGAGAAAGAAGCAATAAGCACAAGGGATTTAGAAGAGGGGGATGAGAAATTAAGACAGTGCAAAAAAGCTTTTGAGGAGGCTATGAGGGAAATAGCTAGTTATGGGCAAAGCATAGAAAAACGCAGGGCCGCTGTACGGGAATATGACGCCGCAATACGCAGTATACGTAGAAACATGAGCAAATATGAGATGGAGATAGAAGAGCTTTTTAAGGATATGAAGGAGATCCAGGAAACCATTTGTTTTTCTGGACATGAGGGACTCCTAAGTCTGTGGAAGAGTTTAGAAACTTATGAGGAGAGTAAAAAAATCAAAGGGGAGCTGGAAGAATGGAATAAAAAAGTACAGTTGGCATTTGTAGACTTGAAAAGATTAAAAGAAGTGGAATTACAATGGGATAAGCTGTCAGAGGAATATAGCATCCTGGAAGAAAAGATGAGAGTGGCAGAGGTGCAGGTAAACGATGGAGAAAGGATGGAGGAAGAAGTAAGAGATCGCCTCATAGAGGAATTTTATTCTTTAGAGGAGGGCAACCAGGAATTTTACCTTACAAAAAAGGAATTAGAACAGCTTTGGGGATATATTCAGAAATATGAGGGAATAGGAGATTACCAGGATATACGTAATCTAATGAAAGATGTATGGGAAAGGAAATATCAAAATCTGGAAGGAGAAATCATTACTTTAAAGCTCCAAAGGGAAAAGAAAAGAGAATGTGTAAAAATCTCCAAGGAAGAACTAGAAGAATTGGAAAAAATCCAGGAGATGGCTCCTATCCCCAGAGAAATTACCCTCAGGACGAGAGAAAGATTATTAAAAGAGGGAATTTCCTTTCAGCCTTTTTACGAGACTATAGATTTTGCCCCAGGCGTCACCCAAAAGGAGAAAGATTTACTGGAATGTCAATTAGAGGATGGAGGGCTTTTGGACGCCCTTGTTGTATCTAAAAAAGATTATCCGAGAGCTATGGATGTTTTGGGAGAAGGGTCAGATAAAATTCTCTTCTTTAAGGAAGGCGGCAGCAAGCCATTTGACAAATTAATAGGGGTTTCAGAGGACTTAGAAATTCAAACAAGGGTAGAAGAAATTTTATCAAATATAGGAACAGAAGAAGAGAGCCCCATTGTATTAAAGCCCAATGGTTATTTCAGACATGGAGCTTTGGAAGGGTACAGTAAAGGAGAGAAAGAAGCCTGTTACATTGGGGAATCTTTGAGGCGGGAAAAGAAAAAGGAAGAGATAGAAAAAAAGAAGGAAGAGCTGGAAAGATTACAGAAGGAATTAGAAACAGTGGAGGAAGAGCTGGGAACATGGGAGAAACGGACAGAAATTTTGCAAGAAGAATATCAAGGGCTGCCTTCCTTTGACGATTTAGATCAGGTCATTGACTTAAAGAAAAACTTAAATTGGAATTTTGAAAAATCATATAAGGAATGCAAGGAGAAAGAAAAGGAAAAGGAAGATTGTGAAGCCAAAAAAAAGGAATGTTCCCAACAAGTTATCCTTCGATGCAAAGGACTGCCCTATGAAAGAAAGATAGAAATTTATGAAGAAATTTTGGAAAGGATTCAAGATTATAAGAGAGCGCTGGAATCATGGGAAATAACTTCTATGCACTTTATTAGTGAGAAAAACAAGGAAGAGATGCAAAACCAGTTTATTGAAAAGGAGGAAGATGCCATTGATTTGGAAGACTCTCATAAAAAGAAGGCAGAACAGAAAGTAAGGGAGGAGGAGATACAAATAAAGAAGCTGGAGGAATTTTTAAATGCACCTGAAAATAAAGAAAAAGCCCAGCGTCTAAAGACAATCAAGGAAGAGTGGAATAAAAAGAATGAGGAAGAGAGGGAAATAGATAAAAATCAGGCTGTATGGGAAAACGATATAAAAAGGCTGGAACCAGATATTGATAAACAAGAAAAAATAGTTGTGGAGCAAATAGAGAGGGAGAATTGCTTTAGGCAATACTTTGAAGAGGAGCTGGAGTTAGGACTTGTTTTTGACAGAGAAAGCCAAACAATGCTGGAAGCTGCAAAACAGGCGAAAGAGGTTATAAAGGAAAAGGACAGGAATAAATCTGTGACAGATGTTGTGTCTCATTTGGACAAGGTTTTCCATGCCCATTTAGGCGGTTTAGTAAATTATGGGACATTTATGGAGGAATGCTTTGGAGAAGAAACAGGGGATATAAAAATATTACGAAAACGTCATAGAATTGTTTCTTATATGCAGGGAAAAAAGTTATATTTTGAAGATTTTTATAAAATAATGAAAGAGAAAATAGAGGAAACCCAATTATTAATTCGTCAAAAAGATAGAGAACTCTTTGAAAATATTTTGTCAGATACTTTAAGCAGGAAATTAAATGTCCGTATTGGGGAAAGCAGAAGGTGGATCCAAGATATGTCTTCTCTTATGAGAAAAATGGATACATCTATGTCTCTTACTTTTTCCCTAGACTGGAGGGCCAGGGCCTCAGAGGGAGAAGGAGAATTAGGTACGGAAGAATTAGAGAAACTATTGAACAGAGATAGGGAACTAATGACAACAGAAGATATTGAGAAGCTCTCCACACATTTTAGAAACAAAATTTATATGGTAAAGCAGGCAGCAGAGGAAAACGGTGAAATATTAAGCTACTCCCATCTCGTAAGAGAGGCTCTTGACTACCGGAACTGGTTTGAGTTTAAAATGTTTTACTACCGCAATAATGAGAATAAAAAAGAGCTGACCAATGGGGCTTTTAACCGTCTTAGCGGAGGGGAAAAGGCAATGGCTATGTACATACCTTTATTTGCGGCAGTGAATGCACAATACAAAAAAGCAGAGAAGGAAGATTTGCCAAGAATGATTGCATTGGATGAGGCTTTTGCAGGTGTGGATGATAAAAATATAAACAGCATGTTTGAGTTGGTAAAAAAGTTTGACTTTGACTATATTATGAATTCACAAGCGCTGTGGGGCTGCTATCCTTCGGTTCCTTCTTTGCGTATTGCGGAACTTCTAAGACCAGGCAATTCCCAAATAGTTACAGTCATCTATTACTTGTGGAATGGAAAACAGAAAATGACAAAGGAGCAGTGAAGTGGAAGAAAAACGTTTGGAAGAGTGCGCTTCCTTTTTTAGAAAGAACAAGGTATATTCCCGTATGTTTTTGGAATTGAAGAAAAAGTACGAAAAGTATGGGAGACTTACTGGGAAAATTTATATGGAACAGTTATCCCAGGAGGAATCCAGAGCGTTAGGGGGGATTTTTGGAAAAAGTTTATTGCCCCATAACTTTCACTTTACTATTTCAGAGATGCAGGCGGCACTAAATGAAACAAAATATAAGGGAGTTGAAGTAAAAGACTTAGTAGAAACATATTTTGGAGAGAAACTTATATCCAATAGTGAAAAGAAAAAAGAGGAAAAGAAGCTAGAAGAATGGTTTTGGGAGTCATTGCTTCATCATGTAAGAAGTGAGTTTGGGGCCAATGGAAAAGGAACTCTTTGGCTCACCGCAGTATGGGAGAGGCGGCAATCTGGTTATCAACTCATTATGAAGGAAAGAAAAAAATCAGGTGACATAATAAAAGAAACTCTTATAAGAGTCTGTCAGGCAGTGGAATATTTGTTAAAAGAGAAAGAAAAAGGCAGCGTTAGGCTGGCAGTATTAGGAGCTGAAATAACAAAGAATCCCCACGCCTTTGACAGACAGAATGTGATGGGGAGGCTGCTAATCAATGCCTTAAGTTTTATTTGGGAAATAGAGGAGCCCCAGGCACAGGAAGATGTATTGTCCCTCTATTATAGATCAGGAATTAAGGCTGACGATATTTCCAGTTATACAACATGTTATGGCATACATTTTTACGAAGAGGGAGGGGAACACGAAGCCTATAGGCATTTTATTGAAAAGGGTGAAAAATATGTTTTAACTCTTTCTAATTTAAGCAGGCTGACAGGAGCAGAGAGCAGAAATAAAAAAGTATTTATTGTTGAAAATCAAATGGTCTTTTCTCACATATGTGAGAAAATGTGTGGAAAAGAATATGCATTAATGTGTACATCAGGCCAGCTGAAAACAGCTTCTTTATTTTTGATGGATATGTTGATAAAGTCTGGATGTGAATTATACTATTGCGGCGATATGGATCCAGAAGGAGTGGAAATAGCCGATAAAGTAGCTGCAAGAAGTCCTGAACAAATTATTCTTTGGAGAATGACAGTAGATGACTATTTCCATTCTATTTCTGATGAAAAATTAACAGAAATGCGTTTAAAAAAATTAGATAAAATTACAAATATTCATTTACAAGAGGTGGCCAAAGCGTTAAAAAAGGAAAAAAGAGCAGGATACCAGGAACATTTGCTTCATTTAATGGTAGAGGATATTTTACAATAATATGTAAAGGATAAGAAGGGGCAAAACAATTTGAAAGGCAGGACAGCCTTTGAATCTTTGCCCCAAATGTTTGTAAGACTTAGCTAACGAAGGATCATTTTAGGAGACCTTTTATAGAGCGGGATGAGGCAAGACAAAATTCTCCATTTATCATTTCTATCACTTTTCCCACCCTATCAATATTTTTAATATTTGTCTTGTTGACAACAAAGGATTTATGACAGCGGTAAAATTCTTCTCCTATGTTGGCCAATTCATGAATAGTATGATAAAATTCTATTTGACTGTTAAAAGTGTGAAGAATGACTTTATGAGGAACTAGGCCAGATTCAAAAAACATAATTTCTGAATGTTCAATTCCCCGAATTTGATTTCCTATTTTTACTTTAAAAATTTTCTTTTCCCCAGTTCTATCATTGAGATATCTTTTGTTTGCCACATGTAAACAGTCTTGAATTCTTTGACAAATACTTCCCGGTGTATCTTTGATAATATAATCCATAGCCTCAACTTTATATAGGAAGGTGAGATAAGTTAGTTCACTGTGGGTAGTGACAAAGACAATGTTTCCTATAGTATCTATTTCTCTTATTTCAGAGGCAAGACCTATTCCAGTAATGTCACTTTTTAAATCCACATCTAAAAAATAGATGCCTCTAGTATGGACATTTGATTTTAAGTAGTTGAGAATATCGTAGGGATTGTCTGTTGAAAGGACAAGCTTTGCATCTAGTTCTTCTATCATAATATAATCGTTTATGTATTTTTCTAGGTGGGTTCTTTGGTTGAGATCATCCTCACATACAAATACAGAAAGCATATTATTCTCCTTCTTTATCATAAATGATGATTTTTTGCAAAAATGCACGATCTTCAATGATTGTTTCTAAGAAGACATTAGGGCAGAGCCTTATAATTTCCAGTGCATTGCTCAAGCCTAAACCTCTGCCAGATGTTTTTGTCGAGAAATTTGGTTTTTGCAAAGTTTGGATATTAGGTATATCCTTTCGGCAAGTGTTTTGTATGATGATAAGAACGTGGTCAGCATTTTTTATCATGCCTATGAGCAGTTCTCCCTTTTCTAGAGACAGTAGTTCTTCAATGGCATTATCAAGAAATATTCCTAAAATGCGCACAAGAAGGACGGTGTCCATGGAAATATCTCCAATTGTATCAAGGGCTTCAAAGCTGGCGTTTAGTTCTTTATCCTGGGCATAGATTAATTTGGACGCTATAATGCTTTTAATAGGACTTATTTTGATTTTACTTAAATCTTTAAGACGGTATTCCTTGTTCAATATATCACTGGAATGCTTTTTTATATTAGAGTAAAAATACGTTTTTAATCCATGAATATCTTCTTGAATAATATAATGTTCCAGGGATGTTAATATATTTTGATAGTCATGTCTAAATTTTCTAAGCTCAAAATAGTGATTTTCTATATCTTGGGTATAGCGTTCCATATTGGCATAATCTGCTTCTTTTTTTTGGATTGCATAATTGATTTCTGTCGTTATAATATATATAAAAAAAATTCCAAGAAGAAATAGTATAATGAAAAAAAACAAATGAGAAAAAGGAGATAGGTCTGATTTTTTCTATATCTAAAAATAATGACGCTAAATATACAAGTGAGCTATATAAAGCATGAGAGTACAGATAAAAAAACTGGAGATATACTATAAAGCACACGATTCATTATCATAGATCCTACGAAACTAAAAAAGAAACCAATAATATAGTAAAGAGGAATATATAACAAAAATAATTCCTTGAGGGAAAGGGCGTTATCTTTAAATAGTTCATATTTTAGTAAAGCAGAAATATGAGTGTTTAAAATATGTATAATCATGGAAAAGGAGGAGAAGATAATGAATTCATATATATTTATTTTTTTATTCCATAAAAAAACAAAAACAAGAAAAGTAAGTAAATTAGTAAAAATGTTTATATATTGATACATAAAACTCGTAAAACTTCCAGAAATAATAACATATAAAATTTCTTTAGCGCTAAGTTTTAAATTTTTGCTTAAAATTTTCGAAGATATATAAGAAAAGAGTACTTGAAAAAGTACCAATATAATTGCTGCCATTTTAACTTGCCCTTTTCTAATGTATACTTTAAAGAACTTTTGCAAAAGTACAATACAATCATGTTTTTATATGTATTATATATTTATTATAGACTATCAGAGTTGAATAAAAATTGCAATATTATTTATATTTGAAAAAGATCGTACATATAAGAAAAGTGAAATAGGTATACAAGTATTCTGTTTTAATCATCATGTTTGTATGCCTATTTGGCGTTTCCTTATACACTTCAACCAGAATTCTGAGAATATTCTATATGCTCCTATTTACATATATAGTCTAATCTTTTTTTATTTATGAATCTAGTCTGTAGAAATCTATACTCATGATTTGACGATGGAATATTGGAAAGAAGCATTATTCTTCCAAATCTATATTTAATTCATCGGGTATTTTAGGTTCATACATAGCTAAGAGACAACAATATAAAAAAATAATACAGCGCTCTATTTTTCTTTTTTTATAGGGTTTTTATAATACCTATGAAAGAATATTTATATAAAATGAAAAAACCTAAAATAAACAGAAGAAAGAGTACATACTTTGGAAAATGGCAAATGTTTGAGATGGCAAAGGGGATTCCTACAAATAGAATACTGCTTACACAAGCACATACAAAACTAGATTGAAAATGGGCGCCATAACTTTTATAAAAGTAGGCCATGTTGTCTGGAAAATATATGCAAAAAAATAGATAATGCATACTTTAGAAATATGAATAAGTATTATTTCCAATACATATTTACATGTCAAGTAAAATTTGTAGTCAACCTCTTTCCCAAGGAATAAATAATCTAATAGGAAGATTGCTATTGTCTCATAAGAAAATAGTTTGTTTTGCATAATTTTTTTCATTGAATGATTGCTGACTCTCCCAAAATAAAAGGAAATAAAAAGTATCAAGATAAAAATATTATACTATAAATATATCTCTTATATAAAATTTTTCATAATTTCATTATTTAAGTGCATAAGTGCAATATTCTGAATGTCAGGTTGTCAAAATTGCGTTATTTTTTATCATAATCGTAGGAAGGATATATTCATGTAATTCTAGTTGAAAAATAACCCTTATCTTATGTCTGCTTTTACTGAAATGATTGCAAAATAGGGATCAAATAGTTTTCTGAAATACAGTTATGCTTATAAGAGAAGAAATTATGATAAAAATATTATTAAAAAAAATAATGCACTATAATAAAATAGTATAAATTTATACAAGATTTATCATGTTAAAAAGTTGTTAAATAGTATATAAAATAAGAAATAGGGAGGATGTATAAGGGATCATCGATTAATTATTGATAATTTATCTTTTTCTTATAAAGATAAACTGGTTTTAAATAATATTAGCTATGAATTTGAAAAAGGAAAACTATATATGTTGATTGCAAGAAATGGGGCGGGAAAAAGTACATTATTTAAACTCATAAGTAAGGAATATAAAGGAGGTAGTGGAGCAATAAGAGGAAATGACAGCTGTATTATTCATGAACAACAACCTATTTATTTTGAAGATATGACAGTAAGAGAAAATATAGAAATTTTTATATATTGTTTTAATACTAAACAAATAGTAGATTATGTTTTAG
>CANOLZ010000005.1 GCA_947567075.1 uncultured bacterium | reverse complement strand
CTAAAGCTCTAAGAATTAAATATATTGTCATATTTCTTTTGGAATAGTTTTCAATCAACTCTTCTTTTTTCTTTTTTTTCTACACCAACAAACATTTTCATCCTACTTTAAAACGGAATTTTTGTATTTCTTTGTCAGTAACTGCTCTTTCCATAAGAGCCCCCAAACTTTTTAGTTTTATGTCAAAATCCTCATATCCCCGTTCTATATAAGCAATATCATCAATGATCGTAATTCCTTCCGCTGACAATCCAGCAAGCACAAGAGCTGCTCCAGCCCGAAGATCTGGGGCGCTTATTCTTGCTCCTGTATATCCAGAAACCCCGTCAATAATAGCCGTATTCCCTTCTACCTTAATATTTGCTCCCATCTTTGTAAGTTCATCTACATAGCGGAAACGATTCTCAAAAATGCTCTCCGTCACAATACTCGTTCCCTCTGATAAAGCAAGAGCTACACCAATCTGAGGCTGCATATCTGTAGGAAAACCAGGATATGGTAAGGTTTTGACATGAGTATGCTGCAATGCCTTAGAGGAAACGACCCTGACTGCATCATCAAATTCTTCCACCTCACACCCAATTTCTAAAAGCTTCGCAGTGATTGATTCCAAATGTTTTGGAATGACATTTTTTACTGTTACATCTCCCTTTGTGACAGCTGCCGCAAACATAAAGGTTCCCGCTTCTATTTGATCTGGAATAATGGAATATTCTGTTTTGTGAAGATGGGTTACACCTTTTATTCGGATTACATCTGTTCCTGCCCCCTTAATATTTGCCCCCATACTATTTAAAAAGTTTGCCACATCCACTACATGAGGTTCTTTTGCTGCATTTTCTATTATCGTTGTCCCTTCTGCCATAGAAGCAGCCATCATAATATTAATGGTAGCTCCTACTGTAACCACGTCCAAATAAATATGATTTCCTTTAAGACATTCAGCCTCTGCCATAATGAGACCATGGGAAATCCGTACATCTGCACCTAATGCCTTAAACCCTTTTAAATGTTGATCAATGGGTCTGCTTCCTATATTACAGCCCCCTGGTAAAGCAACCTGAGCTTTTTTGTATTTTCCTAACAAAGCTCCAATAAGATAATAGGAAGCTCTGATTTTTTTAATAAAATCATATTCGATGCTTAAATCCTCTATCAAAGAACTATTCATCTTAATACTATGTCTATTTATCCTCTGTATTTTTACTCCAATTCCTTCCATTGCCTGTAATAAAACATTAATATCCTTTACATCCGGTAAATTATCAATTGTTACAGTCTCATCTGTCATAATTGCAGCTGCCAAAATTGCCAGCCCAGCATTTTTTGCGCCGCCAATCTCGACTTCACCCACAAGAGGATTGCCGCCTTTGATCACATACTGTTCCATACCGTTCACACCTCTATATCTATTTCCAATCTTCTATTTTTTTTCCATTCAAGTACAAGTAATCTTTATTATAACATAATCTCTCTGTTTGTAAACATAAAAAAGTCTATGTTCTAATCTACACCTGTGCTATAGAGGACCCCCTATTTTCCTTTTGCGCAAAAAACCTAGCCCCCTAAAAGTTTTTTGCTTCTATTGTCATGAATAAAAAAATCCTTAAAATAGCTATTTTCTATTTTAAGGATTTGCAGTTTGCTACTTTTTAATTCATATAATCTAATGGATTTACTTGGGATCCATTTATTAGAATTTCAAAATGGACATGGGGACCTGTACTCCTTCCTGTATTTCCACTTAATGCAATCTTATCACCTTGATTTACTCTCTGCCCTGCTTTTACTAATATTTTACTTAAATGTCCATATCTCGTCTGACGCCCATCGTCATGATTAATATAGACAACATATCCATACCCACTTCCCCATCCTGCTTTTGTTACTGTTCCTGAACTGGAAGCCTTTATAGCTGTGCCAATAGGACATGCCCAGTCAACCCCTTTGTGCATTCTTCCCCATCGCATTTTAAATCCAGACGTGAATCTGCCGCCTGATAAAGGTTTAATATAACTGGGAGGAACCTTTGTCCCCCTCTCCACAACTTTTGGCACTGCCTCTACAGTCACATCCTCATAAATAATTTCCTTTTCTACTGCCTCTTCATTGCGGTAATTTACTTGGGCCACAACTTTGCGAAATCCTGCTATTGGCTCTTGCTTTACCACAGTTTCTGTTGTATACCAGGAGTCATTATCAATATATTGAACCTGGGCATTATAATTTTCTTCATAATAAATTTCTTCTTTGCGAACCACAGTAAGCTCTGGCTCAGGGACTGTCACAATGATTTCATCTCCTGCCCTAATTACCGAATCTTTATTTTCAATATTTTCATTGAGAGATACAATTTTATCTATGGTTGTCTCATTTTTTTCTGCGATTTGGGATAAGGTATCTCCTGCTGCTACCTCATATATTTTATTTTTTTCTTGTTCCTTTGTCACAAGCAAAATAGCATCTGCCAGCGTTGTCACTTGCCCTTCCTCCACATAGGCTTCTACAACTTCCACTGTATCTCCAAAATCCAGGCTCTGAAGACCTAAGTCATAGTCTTCTGGGGTAGATACCACCTCAATTTCCTCTTCTATAAAAGCTACTGCTCCTCCTACTCCTGCACTTTTCATAACAGCAGCAGCTTCCTTTGCCTCTCTTTCTTCAATGTTCACTACTTTTGTTGTCAAAACATTTAGTTCCCTTGTAGGATCTAATACTAATTCTACATCAAATTGATTATCAACATCGTATTTATTTTTTGCTGCCTTTAACAGCTCCAAGACTTCCTGGGATGAACGCAAGTTTACAGTGAATTCGTTAATCTTTACTGTGTAAGCCCTCTCCCTTTGCTTTATTATATGGTCTGACATCACCTGATAAATTCTTTGTTCAATCTTTTCCTCACTCTCTCTCCCTCCAAAAAGTCTTCTCTTTTCCCTTACGTTTACATGTATATCAACAAGCACTAAACTATCTGATTCTTTTCCCAGTTCTTTTCTTGCATTGTTCATTAATTTCTGAGCTGTCTCTTTATTTTTTACCATTCCTGCACGTACTCCATTAATTTCAATGACATAGTATTTTCTGTTAAATCCTCCAGAAAATGCAGCAAAAAATATTATAAAAAGCAAGACAACACTAGCTACAAAAATAACCCAATTATAAGAAATTCTTATGTTTTTTTCTCTCTTTGTAAGACTTTCCATATAGCACCATTTCCATCTTTCTTCTTGTAACAATTTTGTAACAAAGTTATTCTAACAATATTTTTTCTTCTTGTAAAGGATTAGTTTTATCATTTTTAAAAGATGGATAAAAAATGACACCAAAAGACCGATGTATTTTCCTTTTAAAAAAGAAAAAGCGGGCCTTTTACTTCCCACTTTTCCTTCTCCTCTTAGCTACAGAATAACCAAATGTTCCAATTTTCTTCCCAAGTTTTCTATATTCCCCATGGGAATATGCCACAATCCCTCCAGCATTCAAATGGAACTTCCCAGCTTTATCCATATATCTCCCACTAACTTGTACGCAGACAACATCTGCCACAAACATATGGTGACTTCCCAACTCCCATACTTTGTTCACCTTACACTCAATATTAACTGGGCTTTCCTCAATGGTAGGAGCAGTTTTTAACCTCGCTGGTTTTCCTGCTGTATAACCCATTTCCTTGAATTTATCAAACTCTCTGCCCGACTTTACTCCGCACCAATCTGCCCCATATGCCAGCTCCTCTGTTACCAAATTTATGACAAATTCTCCTGTTTCTTTTATTATAGAATAGGAATGACGTTTAGGACGGATAGAAATAGATACCATTGCAGGATCTGAACAAAGGGTTCCTGCCCAGGCAACAGTAATAATATTTTTATTTCCAAAGAAATCTGCCATGCTTACCATTACCGCTGGTACTGGATACAACATGTTTCCAGGCTTCCACACGATTTTCTTGTTATTTTCCATTTTACCTTATATCTCCTTTGGCATTTTCAGCATCATACTTTTTATCTAAAAAATCCCAGAATATAGGCAAAAAGACTAGCCAAATTTGCCAATGTTAAAAGACTAAGAATTCCCAGTCCTATTTTTACTGATTTCCAATTCTTTTTTTCCTGCTCTTTAAGGATTTCTGTCTGTTCCAGCACAACTGCCTGAATATTCCTATAACACTTCACACTTTCTTTATGTATGAAGTCTTCCAATCGTCTTGAAATTTCTTCCTCTTTCTGGGTTAGTTCTGACATACTTTGGGTTATAAGCTCTACCTGCTTTCCATTTCCATCCATTACAAAAGATTTAATCTCTTCTTTTTTATTTTCCTGAAGTTCTTTTAAAATATTAATTTGATCCACAAAAAAATCTTCATTGAAAAATGTTTGCTGTGTCTGTTGTTTTTTCAAATTCGTTTGTTGCATAGAACGGAGTTCTGAATTTTTTGGTATATTTTTCAGTATATTGGAAGCAGATGGGTTATGTGTATTTCTTTTCTCTGCTAATTTATCCATAAAAGTATCCATTACCTTCCCCCTCTTTTTTCTTTGTGACTTTCATTCTAGTACATAGTCCTATAAGTTTCAAGCTATTTCCTAAAAAAGGACTTTGAAATTATACAAAATATATAGGAATTACTTTTAACTATTTTTATTTTTGTATATATTTACTTATTTTTTACATTAAATTCACGATTTATTCATATTTAACGAGTATAATTTATTTATCCTTAAAAATGTAAAAAAAATTTATAGAAAGTTTTGTTATATTCATAGATTTTTTTCATAACAGCCCCAATGCCATATTAGCATTGGGGCACTCCTCATTTTTCAGTCTTCCTCTATAACTTGTATTTCTAAATAGTCAAAAGATATACTTTCCACAAAATTATCTTTTGTGAATCGTACTTTATCATGCTTTTTAAACTCCTCAATTGTGGAGTCTAACCATATTGGTTTTGCCAAGTCAAATATATGGCATATTTCATCCAAAGCATCCAAGATTTTTTTCGTTCTTGTCTCTTCTTCTTTGTTACAAATAACAACATCTTTTATCATTCGGTTATTCCCCCAAATTTTTGCCCACATTCGAAACACTTGATAACTCCTTTCTCTAATCCACTATATCTTCCTCTAGAATTCTAAGACCGGCAATACTTGTTACTGGAAGAGAAAATACAATGGACTTTGCTTTGCTCTCCATTCCAGCCTTTTCCATAATTGCCTTCATAATCTTATTTTTTTGCTCTTTTTTTGCAACTATAAAAATTACTTCTTTTTCAGCTGCTAACGATACTCCAAAAAATTTTTCTGCCCTCTCCATTCCACTTCCTTTTGCATGGATCACCGTTCCCCCTGCAGCATCTGCATTTCTGGCAGCATCCATAATTACTTCTATATATCCTTGATTGGCAATTGTAATAAGAAGTTCATATTTTGTATCCTTCAACGTCCTTTCCTCCTCCTTTATAAATTCCTGTTTTTCTGTTAGAAACTGTAATGCTTTCTTTCCTCCTATACTACTTATAGGCACAATAAAGCTAATACCTGTTCCAGGAACATCCATATCCATTTTTGTAATAAGTCCTTTTTTTAATCCCTTCCATTTCTCCCTTGTGACAACGCTAAAAAATACTGTCTTCTCAGTCGCCTCCAATCCAAAGTAATCCAGCATCTCGCTATTTGCTGTTCCAAATCCTAAAGTTCCCAAAACAACAAACACTTCATTCTCTTTACAAAAATGAATAAATTTTTTAGCGACACTTCTATTCAAGATCGTTACCATCATATTTAACTCACTCATTGTAAGACTCCCTTCCTACAGTTCAATAATGTCATTTTCATCTGTAAATTCTGGCTCCTTCTCTATCCTTGTGTCCACTGCAGCCTTTGCAGAACTTTTCTGCCAAATTTTATAGACTACTCCCATTACTTGAATTGTAATTAATGGGGTCATAGCAACCATAGCTACAATTCCAAAGGCATCTGTAACAATGTTTCCCCCTACTTCCATACAAGCACCCATAGCAAAAGGCAAAAGGAAGGTGGCTGTCATTGGTCCCGAAGCAACCCCTCCTGAATCAAAAGCAATGGCTGTAAAAATTCTAGGGACAAAAAAGGATAAACCTAAGGCAATAGCATAACCTGGAATAATAAAATAAAGAATGGAGATTCCTGTCAACACTCGAATCATAGCTAATCCCAGGGAAACGGCTACCCCAATAGAAAGACTATAGCCCATTGCCTTTGCTGGAATTGCCCCTGATGTAATTTCCTCCACCTGGTTTGTAAGGACATAAACGGCTGGCTCTGCCATAACAATAAAATAGCCAATAATCATACCAATAGGAACAATTATCCAATTAAAGGAAAGCCTTGCTATAACCTGTCCCAAGTAATTTCCCGCAGGCATAAATCCCACATTTACACCTGTTAAAAACAGAACCAGACCTATGTATGTGTAAGCAAGGCCTATAATAATCTTAATAAGACTTCTTTTTTGAAGTTTTAATGATATCATCTGAAAAAGAGCAAAGAAAACAATAATTGGAAAGAGGGAAATGAAAATTTCCATCATATACACTGGAAAACCCTTGGCAAACAATTGCCAAAGCTCAACAGAATTTTCAGCCGATGGCATTGCCCCTGGTATATAACTGCTTTCATCTGGACGATAAATCATACTAAGGAGCAAAACAGCTATTATAGGGCCTACAGAACATAGGGCTACTAATCCAAAACTGTCATCGGTTGCATTTCTGTCACTTCGAATAGCTGAAATACCAACGCCTAACGCCATAATAAATGGAACAGTCATGGGACCTGTGGTCACCCCTCCTGAATCAAAAGCAACCGACAAAAAATCTTTTGGAACGAAATAAGTCAGTAAGAAAACAAGAACATAAAATATAAAAAGTATTTGAGGAAGGGCAATTCCAAACAGCATCCTCACAAATGCCATCATTAGAAAAAATCCCACTCCACATGCAACTGCTATGATCAATACTTGATTTGGCACAGAAGGTACTTGTTCTGCCAACACCTGTAAGTCTGGCTCAGATATTGTTATAATAAAACCTAGTATAAAGCAAAGACTGATACCAACCCATAAACTTTTTGTCCCAGTCATACAGGTTCCTACCCTCTCTCCCATGGGAGTCATTGCCATTTCAGCCCCTAAAGTAAAAAACATCATTCCTACAATAAGCAACACTGCTCCTAAAATAAATACTACTAAGATACTGGGGGGTATTGGTGCAATGGTAAAACATAAGAACAGGACAATTCCAATTATAGGAAGCACTGCTTTTAATGATTCATTTAATTTTTCCTGAAGTTTTGTTCTGTAAAATCCCAATCTTTCACCTTACCTTTCAATTTTAATCATACATATTCTTTTTTAGCTGTTCCATTGTATCATTACTATTATACGATTGGGAAGTTACATTTCACAAAACTTTCCTTGTGGCAGAAAAATATACACAATATATACAGAACAGAAGGCAGGATATATTTCTATACCCTGCCTCATTCTCATTCATCTCCATAATTATCAAAATATCCTTGTATCAGTACTACAGGAGTTCCCTTATCGCCTGAACCACTTGTTAAATCACAAAGAGAGCCAATGAGATCTGTCAGTCTTCTTGGGGTTGTTCCTTGAGAAGCCATATTTCCTACTAAATTCTCCTTTTTCTCCCGTATACTTTTGGAAATTGCCTTCTTTAATTCCTCTCCTCTAAGTTCTTTAAAATCATTGTCTGCTAAATATTTTAATTTTACTTCGTTTGGAGTTCCCTCTAACCCTTTTGTATAAACAGGGGATACACAGGGATCTGCCAACTCCCATATTTTACCTACCGGATCTTTAAATGCTCCATCCCCATAAATCATAACTTCTACATTTTTTCCTGTTATTTCTTTTATTTTTTTCTGGATGTCTTCCACTAATTCAGGACAGTCTCTTGGAAATAACTTAATGGTTTCTTCTGTTGACTTATTAGAACCTAAAAGCCCATACTTTTCATTATATCCGCTGGACCCTATAGGCTCATTTAAAATTTCATCTAGTCCATATACAAGGTTTGCCCCTTTTTCCTTTAATACTCTTTTTGTTCGAAATCTTGTGTGAATATCACATGTTAAAATATCTTTGGAAAAATTTAAAATTGTCTCCAGTTCATTGGAAAAAATAATCTCAATTTCGCACTTCTCTTCTTTCACAATATCTTCATAATATTGAACATAATCTATTCCTGTAAAAGGATGTTTATTTTCTCCAAAAAGCTCCCTATATTTTTTCAGTGTCAGCACATCTTTGTAAGGGTGGATATTTACCTTATCTAACTGTTCTAAGGTCATTAATGCATTACCTACCTCATCAGAAGGATAACTTAGCTGGAGAGTTATTTTTTTTGCTCCTCTGGCAATCCCCCTTAAGCAAATGGAGAAACGATTTCTAGACAATATTGGAAAAATGACTCCTATGTCTCCTTTTTCAAACTTATTTTTTACATCCTCAGCGATAGCATCAACAGAGACATAATTTCCTTGGGCTCTAGCCACAATTGACTCCGTTATGCAAACGATATCTCTGTCTTCTATTTGAAACCCTTCGCTTTCTCCAGCTTGCAGTACACTTTCTACTACTATATTTGACAGTTCATCTCCCTCTCTTATAATGGGACATCGAATTCCCCTGGAAATTGTTCCTACTCTACGTTCCATTTTATAGCCGTACTCCTTTACCAATTTACATTATTTATTGCGCTCTAGCCATAATTTTATCATATTATCTTCTTAAAGTCATGCTTTTTCGACAAAAATCTTTTTCAAGTTCTTCTCTTCTGCTATACTATAAATAGTATCTATATAAATGCAAATAAAGAAGGGTTATATTCATGAACATACAAAAAAAACTTTTTTCTTTTCATTCTAAATATGTGAGCTTTCTTATTATATTCTGCTGCAGCCTTACCGCCTGTGAAACTGAAATACAGGAACTGTCAAATAACCAGCTTAAAAACCGGCAACTTCTTATTCCCCACGCAGATGGAATTTTAGAATATACCTCTGAGGACGTTGTTATTGATGTATCCAATACTTCGAGTGGATATATTATGATTAACTACAAAGGAAACTCGAAAAAGGAAAAAGTTCAGATATTTTATCCTAATGGAAAAACATATCTCTATGATCTGAACGGAGGATACGAAGTATTTCCCCTCACAGGAGGAAATGGAAATTATACAATTTCCATATTAGAATATGTTTATGAAAAGGAATATAAAATCATCTTAACTGCTGGTATTGCTGTAAAAATAGACAACGAGTTATCTCCTTTTCTATATCCAAACCAATATATCAATTTTTCCTCTGGGAATGAAGCTATCCAAAAAGCAGAAGAATTATCCCTTTCCTGTGAAAATGAAATCCAACTAATAGACTCCATTTATCAGTTTATTATTTACCAAATTCAATATGATTTTGAAAAGGCAGAAAAAGTTCACAAAAACTATCTTCCAGATATTGAATTAATATTACATGAAAAAAAGGGGATTTGTTTTGACTACGCCGCACTCATGTGCGCCATGTTAAGAAGTCAGGGAATTCCTGCCAAACTAGAAATAGGATACAGTGGCTCTTCTTATCATGCCTGGGTTCTTGTGTATTCTTCCCAAAAGGGACATATTCACGACATTATTCCTATTTATGAGGGATGGACCCTCCTTGATCCTACCTATGCAAGCCAGCACACAGCCCAAAATACATTGACACATACTATCTCTAATACATACTTTTCTCTTTATACTTACTAATTACATTGCTGTTAACCTGTTCTCTAATAACTTCTAGCTCAATGTTCAAAGAAATAGACAACTCAGAAAACAGGTACTTTTCTGTATTGGTCAATATACGGTTATCTCTCATATTCATTTTTCCCTTTGCATCTTTTACTTCTTCTTTTTTTAGCAAAAGGGTCTTTAATAACTGGAGTACACTTTTTGTGTCTCCCTCCCTTAAAATCTTCATATATAGCTCGTCCCTCACCCTGCTGTTTTCTACCCAATTTAAAGGAAGCTCGTCAATGGATTTTAATAGAGTCTCCGCCTCTTCTTTCGAAATGATCTCTCTCATTCTGTCATTATCCACTGGTACCATTACAGTAGCTTTTTTATCATTGTGAGGTTTAAAAATATAGTACATTTTTTTACCGTCTTCCATGGTAATTTCCCTTACATCTTCTACCTTGCATGCACCATACCATGAATACATCGTGTATTCTCCTACTTTCAACATAATCTCATCTCTCTTCTTTCATAATTAATGGTACTATTGCCACAGTTTTCCTGTATAATTGACATATCAATTATATCATGGCAATAATTGATATGTCAATTATATATATACGACATTCTTCTCCTGTATTTTCGCCTAAGACAAACGATTTATATACTGCAAATAGGGAATGATTCTTTCATTGTTTAAAATGATTATATGAATTTAGAAAATGATTGAGAGCTTTTCATAATAAATATCCGTGAACCTACTCATTATGATATAAAGCAAGAAATGAAAGGATAAATATCTCTTCAGCTGTATTTATTAGCAGGCAAAGGCCTGCTTCCTATGATATACTGTCCAAAAAATTTAATAATTCCTCCTTTTCTTCCTTTGAAAATGGGGTCACTTGCATTGCTGTACTTATAAATTTTACAATAGAACCTTCATAAGACATATCCAAAAAGTTTTGAGCCCTTCGAGCCTCATATTCTTCTATAGGAAAGGCTGGCATATACATATATTTTCTTTCTACGGATCTTCTCTTTAGAACTTCTTTTTTTAATAATCTGGCAATAAATGTATTTAACGTCTGCTTTTTCCAATCTTTATTTTTTTCTGTATTAAAAAAATAGAGTATTTCCTTGGAAGACATTTCTCCATTTTCCCATAGTAAATCCATAATTTCTTTTTCTGAAACCGATAGATTATATTTGTTTTTCATAGTAATTCTCCCTTTATCTTTATATGAAAGTTTACATACATCCAAATTTCCGTCGCATCTGTCTTACATTATAAGACAAAAAAATAGTTATGTCAATGGATACTTTACTATATATTACAAATATAAAATAATACAACGCCTTACAATGAAAAAATTTTCATTGTAAGGCGTTGACCTTTTCTATATTCCTATAAAAATATGGGCACTTCACTGTAGTCATAAGCCCTAAATGCTTATTTTAAAGATGCTATATATGCCGCAGCATTTGCCATCTCTCTTTCTAACTCTAATCTTCTAATCTCCGCAGCATAACGGGCCTGTTCATCTAATGCAGCCTTTGTAATTTGGGCACTCAAGGTCTCTTCTAATATTTTCAGTTCCCTGCTCATCTGTGCATTGAATGCTTCCCTGGCCAGAGCTTCTTGACGGGCTGCTGCTTCATATAGGGCTTGTTGTTCTAAGGCTTGCTTTGTAATCTGTGCGCTTAATGTTTCAGAAATTATAATTGCATTTCTTGTAGCAGCTGCATTGTAAGCTTCTAAAGCTAATGCCTGTTGATTTGCAGTAGCCCTGGCTAACGCCTCCTCCCTTGCAGCTATAGCGGCTGCCTGGGCAGCTGCTATCTCTTCCTCATGAGTAGCACCCTTTACGTCTACTGTAAAAAGAGCAGATACAGAAAAAAATGTTCCTATGCAAAGAGCAGTGCACAATATTCCCGTTAATAATGATTTCAATGTTTTTTTCACCATATTCTTCCTCACTTTCTGCTTAAACAATAGTTCTTTCCTTTTTATGTATTCTTTTCATTATAATATTGTTTAAGTATATCTTATATTCCTATAGAATGCAATGAAAAAATTGGATTTCCTATCCATCGCAAAATCCGCTTTTGGAAGATTCTATTGTCAAAAGTAAAAAAGACCAACTATCCTTAAGATAATTGGCCCTAGCCACTTATTAATCTACTGTATAAGGCATTAAAGCAATATGCCTTGCCCTTTTGATTGCAACAGTAAGGGCCCTCTGATGTTTTGCACAGTTTCCTGTTATTCTTCTTGGAAGTATTTTTCCTCTCTCAGAAACATATCTCTTTAATTTATTCACATCTTTATAATCAATTGTATTATCTTTTCCACAAAAAACGCATACTTTTTTTCTTCTGCGTATGCCGCCTCTTCTCTTCATTGGAGAATCGCCTCTGTCTGAAGCCTTGTTATAAGCCATTATTTTGCCTCCTTCTTTTATTAATTAAAGGGAAGTTCCTCATCAATTCCATCAGGAATATTTATAAATCCATCTCCTATTGACGCATTGCCAGGCGATGGCCTAGTGTCCCCCATATAGTTGTTTTCATTGCTTGCAGCCTTACTCTCTGCAAATTCCTGCTCATCTACTACTACATCTGTAGTATATACTTTTATTCCATCTCGGTTCGTATAACTTCCTGTCTGTATACGACCGCTTATTACAATTTTCAAACCTTTTCTAAAATATTTTTCTGCAAATTCGCCAGCCCGTCCAAAGGCAACACAGCTTATAAAATCTGCTGTATTCTCGTCTTGATCTCTTCTTCCTCTCCGATCTACCGCTAACGTATATCTTGCAATGGCCATAGCATTCTCTCCTGCAGAATATCGAATATCTGGATCTCTTGTCAAACGGCCCATTAAAATCACTTTATTCATATGCTTCCCGCTTTCTTTATGCCTTGTCCTGTCGAACGCATAAATATCTAATTACGTTTTCCATAATACGGATACGGCTTTCCACTTCCAGTGGAACGGATGCATCTGCGTCAAATTGAATGAAGTAGTAATATCCTTCTTTCATCTTCCGAATTTCATAAGCTAGTCTCTTTCTTCCCCATTCGTCAACATTCGTAATCGTTCCGCCAAAACGTTCAATAAGCTCTTTGCACTTTGCAACAGTTCCGTTTCTTTCTTCATCTTCCATTTTTGCGTTGACAACAACGGCTAACTCATATTTGTTCATTTTCATTACCTCCTTTTGGTCTCTGGCCCCTTATTACATAAGGAACAAGGAATAAAATATATCACAATTTTTGATTTTATCATAAGCAGCCTTGTTTTTCAAGCTTTTTTCCTCACTTCTTTTGTATTCTTTTCCACCTGTCTCCTTGGCATCATTATCTGATGGCCACACCCCAAACATTTTAGCCGAAAATCCGCTCCTATCCGCAAAATTTCCCATTCCTGACTGCCACAAGGGTGCCTTTTTTTTAGTTTTATAAAATCTCCTAATTCATAATTTGGTATTGCCCGATCCATATTACCCCCATTATTATCCACTCTTACTATAGGCTCCTGCCATAAATAGGCTTTGGAAATATCCATTCATATTTTTCCTAAAATTTCTCCAATGCTTCCTTGTAAAAGGAGATCTGCCCTCTTATCCATAGGTGTTGCAGATTTATTAATAACTACAAGCTTGTTTCCCTCATAGCCATTGATAAGTCCTGCTGCTGGATATACTGCCAAAGACGTCCCTCCTATAATGAGGACATCCGCCTCTCTAATAAAATGTAAGGATTTTTGTAGTATATCTTGATCAAGACCTTCTTCATAAAGAACTACATCTGGCTTAACAACTCCTCCACATACATCACAAACAGGAACTTCTTTTGCCTTTAGTATTTTATCTATCCCATATCCCTTTCTGCAATTTGTACAGTAATTGCGAAGAGTAGAACCATGAAGCTCCAGCACAGTTTTACTTCCTGCTTCCTGATGAAGGCCATCAATATTTTGTGTGATGACTGCCTTAAGTTTTCCTCTTCTCTCTAATTCTGCTAGTTTCAAATGGGCTTGATTAGGCTTTGCATGGGTACATATCATCTTATCTTTATAAAAACGAAAAAATTCTTCTGTCCTTTGTTTGTAAAAGCTATGGCTCAAAATAGTTTCTGGGGGATAATCATACTTTTGATTATATAACCCGTCAACGCTTCTAAAATCTGGTATCCCGCTTTCTGTTGATACCCCTGCACCACCAAAAAATACTATGTTTTCACTTTCTTCCACCCATTTTTTTAAAACTTCTATGTTCTCCAAAATACTCCTCCATTCTCCATATAAGTTTGCAGCTTAATCTTCGTCTCCTTCCTCTCCATAGTCTTGAAAAATATCATCAAATTGTATGTTGACTGCACGAAAGGCCTGTACAAGAATAGGATCAAATTTCGTTCCTGTACCACTAAAAATCACCTGACATGCCTCTTCGTGCCCCATAGGCTCTCTCTCATTGGAAAGGGATCTTAAAGTATCATAAGTATCGGCTATTGACATAATTCTCCCAATAAGGGGAATCTCCATCCCTATTAAATGTTTTGGATATCCAGTGCCGTCATAATTTTCATGGTGACTTGCAGCAAGATCCTTTGCCATG
This sequence comes from uncultured bacterium, assembly GCA_947567075.1. Classification (GTDB taxonomy): domain Bacteria; phylum Bacillota; class Clostridia; order Lachnospirales; family Lachnospiraceae; genus MGBC165282. Next base: position 38,112 of record CANOLZ010000005.1, on the reverse strand, counting down.
CGTAAATACCCTTTTATAATGGCATTTTCAATAAGCCTGCTCAATATTTCTTCTCCAATAAGAGTATGCTCTTCTAGCTCTCCCTTTTCCTCTATTGTCAATTCATCTTCACAAATTAATAGCTGATCCCTAACTCCAATTTTTCCAATATCATGGAGGGGAACTGCCTTTTTTAAGTCTTCCATAAACCAATCGGTCACTTCTCCCTCATAAGGATATCCGTCCCGAAGCTCCATGGCCAGCGCTTCACAGTATAACGTTGTCCGAGCAATATGATTTCCACTTTCACCGCTGCGAAACTCCACCAGCTCCCCAAGGCATTGCATAAACGCATTCTCCATGCGATCGATTTGTTTTGAACGCTGGCTAATAACTTGTTCCAAGTTTTTTCGATAATCAGCCAGCTCTATATGGGTTTTCACTCTTTGCTGAACGCATTTGGCCCTATATGGCCTTCTTATAAAGTCAACAGCCCCTTCTTCTAAACTATCCACTTCCACCCCATCATCTTCATTACTAGATAAAAGAATAACTGGAATACTTTTTAGAGCAGAATCTTTTCTCATAACCCTCAATACATCAAATCCACTCATTCCCTTCATTGTGTTATCCAGCAAAATTAAGTCAGGGGTAATTTTCTTTAAATAACCCAAGGCCTCCTCCCCTGACTGAGCTGTTAAAACAATGTAATCGTTTTTCAAAATGTCTTCCAGCATTCTAACATTCAAAGAAACATCATCCACAACCATAACTTTCCTTGACATATTTCTTTCCCCCCTTTCCTTTATTCCAACACACCGACTCGTATTGTGGCTCTGGAAACCTTCTCGCCATTTTGGTTGCGAATAAAAGCCTTAATGATTAAAAGTTTATATGCATCATTTTTTTCACTGACCTTTCCTTCTACTGTTAATATGTCTCCCACAAATACTGGCTTTAAAAATTTAGCGTCCACGCCATGAAGTAAACTATTTTCTCCTGGCAAGTAAACGCCTGCCAATGTAGAATAATAAGAAGCTGTCAACATACCAAATACGACACAGTCCTCATATCCTTTTTTCTTTGCAAATGCCACATCCCTATGAAGAGGGTTGATGTCACCTGTTATATTGGAAAAAGAATCCTGCTCTTTCTGACCTACAATCACCTGAAAGCTGTGGCTCAACCCTACATAAATATTTTCATATTTATAGGTGTTCATTGACCATTCAGTCTCCTTTCAATTAAATCAATCATTTCTCCTACATTTTCCAGCTCTCCAACTTCCTGAATATCAAATTTCAGCTGGAACCTTTTCTCCATGGCTACAATTAAATTAATATGTTCTAGAGAATCCCAATCTTCAATATCTCCTGAATAGGTGGAATCTCTTATCTCTAATTGCTCATCATCAAATACTTTCCTGAAAATTTTTTGGACTTCCTCAAAAATTTCTGCTCTATTCATGTTTTCCTCATTTCCATCACTTGATTTTTCTCTTCATAATTGGGAAGGACTATATATTCCCATGTACTGTGCTCATCATCCTTTGTCATAAGTTGAAATCCTAAATCTTCATATAAATTTTCAACAAAAGCATTTTTTTTCGTCTTATAGTAAACGCCTTGAATTCTTTTGATCTTTCTTTTTATGCATTCTTTTACTAAGTAGTCGAACATTGCCAACTCTAAGTCTCTTTTTAACACCCGGCAGCTCATAACCCACAGATCAATAAAAGCCGTTTCCCTACATACACGAACCATCATAACGCTAACAATTCCATTCTTTCCAAATTTATCGGATAAATGGCTGCAAAAGGTAATATTCTCTTCTTTTTCTGAGAAATTTTGCACCTGTTCTTGGGTATAACGCTTTGTCGTTAAATTAAACTGATTCGTTTTGTTAATAAGCTGAGTTATCCTTTGAATATTTTTATTATGAAATTCCTCAACATTACAAACCATTTCCATGGACTTTAAATATTCCTTATAATCTGTAAAACGAGTCCAATGCTCTTCCCTTTTTTTATTTTCTATATAATATTCCTTCCTATCTATATCGTCCCTTGATAATACTGTAACTTCAAAAAAGCCTCCTTTGTCCAAAGTCCTCACATAAGATTCAGGAGAGCCTAAGTTGGGAACTTGAATATCTGGAATTGCTTTTTTTACAAGCTCCCTCTCTGCTGGATTATCATCCAAAAAAACTATGGTGTTTTCTCCAACTCTCAATTCCTCTATGATTTCTTTTATATTTTTATCTTTATTATTCCAGTTGGCCTTAAAGGAAATAAAATCATCTAGCTGTAAAAGGGATTCTCTATGAGAAAATCCCATCTTGGCAATTTTTTCATCGTTTTTAGAGCAGACATTTAATGTAATTCCAATCTTGCTTAAACCTTTCATATATTTTTGAAAAGCAGAAAATGCCATTCCAGAAGGAGTATCTACTCCTAATTCCAAATTCTCCACTCCATCATCCCCAATAACACCTCCCCATAATGTGTTATCTAAGTCAAGGACGACCGCTTTCTTATTCTTTCCATAAATGCTTTTCACTATATTGGCAATGTTAAAGGCTACTCCTGGTATGGCGTCTACTGCAAAAGGATATTTATACATATAATACATGCTGTCGTCAAACCATCGTTCTAATCCATAAGAGGACGCTTCATAGGCAAGATCATTAATATAAAAGTTTTTATTTTCCATTGCATACGTATACAATTTATCATTAAACATTCTAATATAGTATAGTTTACCTGATGGATCGTACACATCTTTATTTCCAAGAAGGCGGTAAGGAAGCTGCTCAAAATTGTTTTGAATCACTAGACATTTTACTTCCCGTAATAACTTATCCCATACTTGGCAGAATCTAGAAAACTCCTCTTCTATTGCCTCCTCAACTTCCTCTTTAGAAGCTCCCGGTTCCAAAAATCCGTGAAGATTTATAACACTTGTATGAATATACACAATATCTGGGGCAAACTTTGCTAATTTCTCTGTCTCAAATACAGCTTCCTCATAAAATCGATTGTACTGTCCTTCAAAAAAGGCAGGACGTATTCCATGACCTAACAAAAAAAGTTCCAGCATATGCTTCATCTCTCCCACTGTCGATCCACATAAGATGGCCACCCTCTTATCCATGAAATTCTCTTCTTTTAAAAGCTCTCTTTTTATGGATTTTTTCCTCTGCAGCAACTCTCCACTGTCAAAAGGGTACTCTAATTGTTCTATCATCACTTATTTTCCTTCCTTACAATGCGAAACAGGCCATTTTCAAGGAACTGATCAATATAGGGAATCATTTGACGGACAGGGACATGGATTCTGCTGCTTAAATCAAACAGATCATTTCTTCCATCTGCATACCCTATCATATCTCGAACAGCCATAATCTCCTTTAACCCATCCTTCCCACTAATATTCATATCCGGATACAGCCCTCTCGCTCCAAGCTGGGGTTCGCATAAACAAGTTACTTGATAAAATTCATTATACTCAAGGGCTAAAATCACATCCATCATTACGTCAAAACTTCCTTGGAACCCTTCAGGAGAAAGAATTTCCATATTGTCCAAAGATGTATGATACTCTTTATATTCTCCAAATTTGGAACGGCAGAAAGTACAGACTGGCAGATCCACTCCTGGAGCGCAATATTGTCTTTCATCTGAGCCTCTCTCTAAATAGGAGTATCGTTTATACGTTCTCCCCCTTTGTTGTAATATTGTTTCCAAAGCCTTGTCTGCAAGACTATCTCCATATCTAGATTCTATCATGGAATAAGCTCTGTCATCCCCCACACAAGTCAGCACAAAACCTGCTTCCACATGTTTTTTTAAATATTCCAAATTTCGACTAAGATAAGCAATAGCTCCAATCGTTTCAGGAACAAAAACAATACGATAAGTATATTTTCTTTTTTTCATCCTTTTTATAGCTTTTGACAAACTGATTGCCAAACTTGGCCCTGAGCATTCATTATTTGCCATAGAAGGATGGCAAATATAAGTGGACAATAAAATCTCTTTCTCTGTATCTCCTGGAATAATCATTTCTCCATATGTCATACTTCCAGCCTTTAACTCGCTGTCAATGACAATATGATACCTTCCCTCTTTCAAAGTGTTCTTTTGATTTTCGGAAAGGCAAAACCCATACCTCTCTTTGTAGTAAGATGTCCTGTATGGGATGGCTTCTGGTTGTTCCGGCAGTGTATATAAAATCTCCTTTAACTCATCTAAGGAAAGATACTTATTGACAGGAGTTGAATAACCTAGTACATGTAAATTATTTTTTTTAAAATCTACCATTTTCTCCCCTGACTCGTTTTCAATATAAGCATCTCTTATATTCCATTCTTTTGGAATTTTCCAGTCAAAGACAGGTTCCCCTGTAGGAATTTCAAATACTTTTAAATCCTTCTCTTGTCTTTTTAATATTTGAAATGTTTCCCTAACTCCTTCTCCAGTAATGCTTCTACATATAGGGAACAACTCCTTTGCCAGCTCATACATATTTCTGCCTTCTGTTCCCATTTAATCCTCCTGTCCTGCATAAGTGCATATTTTTCTACTCTTATTATAGCGGACGTCCTTTTCTATAATTGGAAAGGTTTTTCCCATATCTTCGATCATTTTGTAATCTACTCCATTAATGGTAAACTTTCTCATTACGTGAATCCCTTGAAATTCTTCTTCAAAGTCAAAATTTGTATGAACTGGGTTTTTTTCTAAATCTCTAACATACATACCATATGTCCTCTGACTCAAGTTTCCCCATTGGTCAATATAATCGCCTGTAAAATCTTTAAAAAAACGGTATTCTACTCCAACTGTCTCCTCTACATAATGAACAAATGCATAAGAATGAGCACAAGGAACGTCAATGAACAGATTTTTTACATGATTGTCCTTCATATATTGAAATGGAGAATCCATTCCAAAAGAAGTTTTATTCTCCATCTCACATAAAATCTCTTTTTCCCTTCCCCACACAGTCATGGAGTGTATGGGATGTTTTGTCCTTTTAAAATCTTTTCTCAAAAGAGCAGTCTGTGTCAAATGCCCCATTTTTGAAGGAGTTTTTCTATAATCAAATGTTTCTCCTTTACAAAAACTATAATTAAATGTGGGAAATATAAGCATTCCTTCTTCCCCTACAATATTTTGAAGGCTGTCAATGAAAAGGTTCAAATCTTTTTCATCTTGATTCGTTATGCATGAGTAGAGAAGCCTTTTAACATCGGAAGCAATATAAACTTTGTCCCCTTTTTTTAGCCCAAGACATCCTGCCAAATCCCCCAATTTTATATATTTCTCCATGTTCCACCTCATTTCTGTAAGGCTTTTTTGTCTTTCAATGTAAATGTAGTATCTTTTATTCTTCTTCCATTTCTTCTATTCCTATAACTTTTATAAGCGCTCTCTTATCTCTCTTTCCATCAAATTCAAAATAAAAGATTTGTTCCCAAGTGCCAAAATCCAGTCTTCCTTCTGTAACAGCCACCACGACCTCCCGTCCCATAACCGTTCTCTTTAAGTGAGCGTCTGCATTGTCTTCATATCCATTATGCCTATATTGATTATAAGGTTTTTCTGGCGCAAGTTTTTCCAACCAGACTTCCAAATCATGGTGGAGTCCTGTCTCATCATCATTAATAAAAACGGATGAGGTAATATTCATGGCATTTACCAATACCATTCCTTCTTTAATTCCACTCTCTGTAACAGCAGTCTGTACCTTTTCTGTAATATTCTCAAGTCCCCTTCTGGTGGGAAAATGGAAATGCAATTCCTTTCTATACGCTTTCATAAATACACCTCTGCCTTTCCGACCTTGGGCTTTGTAAAAGGAAAGCCCAAACTCACTCCTTTTCTTATTTTTATAAATTTCCAACTATTACATCTTTTAGAATGGCCAAGAACTCCCTTATCATATTTTTTGGCTGCATCCACCAAACACTTTTTGCCGCAATTCCTTCTGCCTTCTTATATCCCATTTTTTTTGCAATACCCACTGCCCGGAAAATATGAAAATTATTTGTAACAATTCCAATAGAACAATTTTTATTTTCTATCCATTGAGAGCTATATTTTATATTTTCACTTGTACTTGTCGACTGATCTTCCATTATAAGACGTTCTGCCTTAATTCCCATAGATATTAACTGCTCATACATACACTGGGCCTCGGAAATTCCCTCGTCATCCCCCTGTCCCCCAGACAAGATTGCCACTGTGCCTTGATTTTCCATTAAATAATTTCCTGCTTCCAAAATGCGGTATTGTAAACTTAAACTAGGGGTAGTTCCGTTGACCTTAGCGCCCAAAAGAATAATATAGTCTAAATCTTTGGAACCCCTTTCAAAAAATCCCTTTACAATAAAACTTTCTATAACAAGGAATAGAAGGACAAAAATACAAAGGAAAGCTTTTAGCCAGCTCCACTTCGTTCTCTTACTTAATATTATACCTGATTTACTATTCAATCTCAACATGCATCTTCCGTTCCAGCTCCTCTATATTTTTTAAATATTTTTCATATATTTTTAAACTTGTTTCCTCATCAAAGTGGAGCCCATCTGGAGCATTCATGTGCTCTTCTACAAAATAGGTAATATTTATAAATGGAATTCCTTCCTCTTCTATTTCTTCCATCTTTTCATTAAACTGATATATGCTAAAGTTACTGACACTTGTACATAGTTCTGGCACAACAGGATTGACACCAGTCACATACATATGATGATCCCTCCACTCTTCATTATGGAGACGAATATATTCCTTTTTATATGAAGATATATTCGTAATGTCATTAATTCCCAGATTAATTAGAATGATCCAGTTTTCTATTTCTCCATGGCTCCTTATTATATCATTTGCCTTTCCCTGAGCCTTATTCACAAACCATTGATATCCCTGTCCATCTTCAGCTATAAAAAATACATGTTCATGGGAAATTCCTTTTGTGATCTCTTGCATGTCTCTTGTTCTGCTGTCTCCTATAATAATAAGCCCTTCTTTCATATTGGGCTTATAATCTGGTGTAGCTACTATCATTGCTATGAGAAAAGTAATTAAGCTTTTCATTTTCCTTACCTCCCGCTAGAGATGCCATGATTATTAAAGTAAGACATCTATCAAGCTGTTTTTGATTACGTAGATTATACTACCTGATAGGGAAAACGGCAAGTCTCTTAGCTAAGGCATTGTTATCTATTATTGGTGAACAAAGGCAAAGTTTTTACTAAGAAAAAAGACTAGATATGGAAAAATCAGGAAGAAATCCATGAAATAGAATTTCTTCCTGATTTTAAATATAAAAGCAAAAACTCTGCTAAAGAAAACAAATCAAAAGAGAAAGCCTTGTCCTTTATTATCTTAAATCAAAACCCTTGATCCATTTTCCTTAAACAGATTTCCTCCATTTTTCTATAAGAATTGACAATTTGTTCTTCTGTAAAACGAGAAGATTTCGCCCGCCTTACCTTATCCAGTACCGTCTCTTTGTCTACCATTCCAAATAAGGAATGTTGCTGACGGTATATAAAATACGTTGTTGCCAAAATTTCTAATTGTTCGGCAGACATATTTCCAAAGGTGTTGAGAACATCTTGTACAATTTTCTTCTGCTCATTGCAGAGAGAATTTTCACCCTTTAGTGTATGGGTATATTCCTTAAACCCCATTCCCTTAGAAATAAGCCCCCTTGATTCCTGGAAAATCTCTTCCATGACACCTTCCTGCAAAGAGTCCGCCACCTGCTGGCTATAAGGTCCATAAATATATAGCCTGTAGTTGGCATCTATAGCAGTGCCATATGCTTTACAAAAGTAAACGAGCTTCTGCAATTGAATGCGTCCATGGATCTCACCATCCATATAATTCAGAATATGGGCAATCAGTGCTTGCGTCTTCATTTCAACCTATGACCTCCTCGTTTGATTATTATATCCCAACTCATTCCACGAATCAAGGTGGAATCTCTTTTTATCTCAAGTCTCTAATTTTTCATCTTACAAAAACAATGTATTGCTGTCAAGTGCCGTGAAAAAAGTCTTTTTTATTTTTTTATTTATAGAAAACTTTATCTACATTAAAGGTGCAAAAAGTCTTAAAATACTCCCAATTATCTTAATTGTCAACTTCTCATTTTTGCAGTCTGTCAAGGTTACTTCTCTACATTTTTTTAATGTTTCCTGCATATCTTCCTCAATTTTTTTAATCTCTTTTACTTTATACAAATAGGTTGCACATTCAAAATGAAGATGAAGGCTGCGGAAGTCTAAATTAATTGTTCCAACTACTGCTTTGTCTCCATCACTTGTAAAAACTTTTGCATGGACAAATCCAGGTATATATTGAAAAATTCTAACACCTGCTTCAATTAACTCCTTGTAATATGTTTTTGCCAGGGTAAATGCTGCTTTCTTATCTGGAATAAAAGGCATAATAATGATTACTTCTACTCCTTTTTTGCTGCAAAGGTCAATGCCATTATAAGTTCATAATCTAAAATTAAATAAGGGGTCATAATGTGCACATACTCCTCAGCCCTATTTATAATGTCCATATAGACAAGCTCCCCTACAATTTCCTCATCTAAAGGACTATCCCCGTAAGGCATGACATACCCAGAAGCCTCCTTATATATAGGGAGTTCCACGTCTAAGTACTTGCTATATTCTTCCTTCCTTTCATTAATATTCCACATTTGGAGAAACATTAAGGTAAAGCTTCTTACCCCATCTCCTTTCAGCATAATTCCTGTATCTTTCCAATGTCCAAACCGAATCTTCTTATTGATGTATTCATCAGCTAGGTTAATTCCTCCAGTAAAAGCCGTATGTCCATCTATTACAAGTATCTTCCTGTGATCTCGATTGTTTTGGTGGGTAGACAGTGCTGGTTTAATGGGGGAAAACATTTTACATCGAATTCCCAGTTTTTCTATTTTCTTAGGATAATTATACGGAAGAATAGCAAGGGAACATAATCCATCGTACATAAAACGTACTTCCACTCCCTCCTTGGCCTTTCTTAAAAGCACTTCTAATATTCTTCCCCACATGTAGCCTTCCTCTACAATAAAATATTCTAAAAAAATAAATTTCTCTGCCTTTTCTAATTCGTTAAGCATTGTTTCAAGCATCTCCTCCCCTATGGGGAAATACTTGACCGTAGTGTTATTATAAACTGGAAAACCTGCACTATTTAAAATATAAGACGTTAAATTGGCAACTCCTCTATTTTCCTCTTTCAGCTGCTGGTACACTTTCTCATCCTGCCTAGAATAATCTCTTGTCCTCTTTTCCAAATCCTTTATTCTCCGGTTCAAAAGTCTGGTTCCTATTTGGGTCTTTACAAACAAATATAGAAGCACCCCAAATACAGGCAAAATCATAACAATGACTATCCAGGTGAGTTGAAATGCCGGCTCTCCTCTTCTGTTTAATATATAAATGACTACAATATATCCAAGTGCTGTATAGGCTCCAAAAATATATACACTATAACTGTTTAAGTACCCAAAACATAAAACTAAAAGAAAAATCTGGATGAGTAAAAGAAAAAATACAATGGTTGTCCTTCCAAATAAAATACGTAAAATTCCCCTTTTACCCTTTTCCAGTATAATAATTTTCTCCCTTCCCGTCTCATAATCTTGATTCATTCTTTCATCTTTCCTCCTAAGTCCCTTTTCCATGATTATCATACAAGTTACCTTTTAAAACTACATTTGTCAAGTATCATCCTTACATAAAACGACAATCATTCTTTATAAAAAAACAAAAAATTTTACCACTTGATCTTATCCCCTCTATCCATTATAATAATTTCTAGATAAAGTCTTCAGGGCAGGGTGTAATTCCCTACCGGTGGTAAAGCCCACGAGCCGCAAGGTATGATTCGGTGAGATTCCGAAGCCGACAGTATAGTCTGGATGGAAGAAGATGATAGAACGCAAGAACGACTCATTTTTAAAGGATAACTACTTTAAAATAGTAGATTGTTTTGAAGTTTTTGTTTCTTATGTGCAATTTAAATCTCCTTTGTATTTTATGCCTTGAAATGACTTTATTCAAGGCATTTTTTTATTTTTATCACAGATAGCTGTCCTCTATATTGAAACAGGAGACGATTGCAATGAATGACCAAAAATACATGGAACTTGCTTTGGAGCTTGCAAAAAAAGGCCAGGGATTTGTTTCTCCCAATCCCCTTGTTGGAGCTGTAATTGTTAAAGACGGACATATACTTGGGCAAGGATATCATCAGCGCTATGGAGAATTCCATGCAGAGCGGAACGCATTGGCATCCTGTAAGGAATCCCCTGCAGGAGGGACTATGTATGTCACTTTAGAGCCTTGCTGTCATTATGGAAAACAGCCTCCTTGTGTAAATGCCATATTGGAAGCAAGGATAAGCCGGGTTGTTGTTGGTTCCAGGGATCCAAATCCCCTTGTCGCAGGTAAAGGCATAGATATCCTCCGTTCCAAAGGAATTTCTGTTTCTGAAAATGTATTAGCGAAAGAATGTAATAAACTTAATGAAATTTTTTTTCATTATATAAAAAAAAGGGAGCCCTTTGTAATATTAAAATATGCAATGACTCTGGATGGAAAAATCGCTGCCTATACCGGCCTCTCCCAATGGATTACCGGAGAGGAAGCAAGAGCTCACGTCCATGAACAGAGGCACCGCTGCAAAGCTATTATGGTTGGAGTAGGTACTGTGCTTACAGATAATCCCCTCCTAACATGCCGCATGGAAGGAGGAAAGAATCCTGTGCGCATTATTTGTGACACAAATCTTAGAACTCCTCTCTCCTCCCAAATAGTAACGACAGCTTTACATATTCCTACTATTATTGCCACCTGCCAGGTAGATGAAGAAAAACAAAAAAAATACAAAGAGGCTGGCTGTCACCTTCTTACTCTATCCAACTATGAGGGACATGTGAATTTAAAGGAACTTATGAAAAAACTTGGAGAATCAGAAATTGACAGCATTTTACTAGAAGGAGGAGGAACTCTAAACTGGTCGGCTCTCCAATCTGGCATTGTTCAAAAAGTCCAGGCATATATTGCACCAAAGCTTTTTGGGGGTTCCACCGCAAAAACTCCTATTGGCGGAAAAGGATTCCCCTCACCTTCCCACGGGATAAACTTAAAAGAAAGCATTGTCACCCAGTTGGGGGAAGATTTTCTCATAGAAAGCGAGGTACATCATCATGTTTACGGGAATTATTGAAGAAGTTGGAACTGTTAGAAAAATTCTAAAGGGCCAGCATTCCGCCAGGATAGATATTCATGGAAAAACTGTGTTGGAAGATTTAAAAACAGGCGACAGCATTGCCGTAAATGGTGTATGCCTGACTGCTGTATCCCGCTCCTCCCATTCCTTTACAGCAGACGTTATGCATGAAACTCTAAACCGTTCCTCCCTCTCCTCCTTACAGCAGGGCAGCTATGTAAACTTAGAGCGGGCCATGGCAGCAAATGGACGATTTGGAGGTCATATAGTAACAGGGCATGTGGATGGAATGGGAAAAATTATTCACATTCAGCAAGATGATATTGCTATCCGATATACGATTTCTGCAGAAGATGCCATTATGAAATATATTGTTGAAAAAGGTTCTATTGCTATTGACGGTATCAGTCTCACCGTTGCAGGTTTATTCAATTCCTGCTTTACTGTCTCCATCATACCCCATACTGCCAGTATGACAATTCTTAAAATACGTCAGGTGGGGGATCTAGTCAATCTCGAAAATGACATTATTGGAAAATATGTGGAAAAACTTCAAAGTCCTCCATCCTTAAAAGAAAAGAAAAACAATATAACACAGGATTTTTTATCAAAATATGGATTTTAATAGTTCATAATTATCTCCATAAAATGACAAAAAGGTACAGGAAAGGAGCAAAATCATGTTTCAATTTAACACAGTGGAAGAAGCCTTAGAAGATTTAAGAAACGGCAAAATTATCCTTGTAACCGATGACTCTGACAGAGAAAATGAGGGAGATTTTATTTGTGCAGCCCAATTTGCTACAACGGAAAATATTAATTTTATGGCCACCCACGGAAAAGGATTAATCTGTATGCCCATGTCCCAAGAGTATACTCAGAAACTTTGTCTTCCTCAGATGGTTACAAAAAATACAGATAATCATGAAACCGCTTTTACTGTTTCCATTGACCACGTTAGCACAACTACTGGCATTTCTGCCGCAGAGCGTTCTGTCACTGCCATGAAATGTGTTGACGACCAGGCAAAACCTGGGGACTTTCGTCATCCAGGTCATATGTTTCCCCTCCTTGCCAAAAAAAATGGTGTTTTGGAGCGAAATGGCCATACAGAGGCTACTGTAGATCTTATGCGCTTAGCTGGTTTAAAAGAATGTGGACTTTGCTGTGAGATTATGGAAGATGATGGAACTATGATGCGCACTCCAGCCCTCATTGGATTGTCTCAAAAATGGAATTTAAAGTTTATAACCATTTCTGATCTTCAAAACTACCGAAAACAACATGAGAAATTGGTAGAATGTGTAACAACTACAAGAATGCCTACAAAATATGGAGAATTTACTGCCTATGGTTATATTAATAAACTAAATGGAGAACATCATGTGGCTCTTGTAAAAGGTAATATAGGAGATGGAAAAAACATATTATGCCGAGTTCACTCAGAATGTTTGACTGGGGATACTTTCGGTTCCCTGCGCTGTGACTGCGGCCAGCAATTTTCTTCTGCCATGTCCCAGATTGAACAAGAAGGACGGGGCATTCTCCTCTATATGCGCCAAGAGGGGAGAGGCATTGGCCTAATTAATAAGCTCCTTGCCTATGAACTGCAAGAGCAGGGAATGGATACATTAGAGGCAAACCTTGCCTTAGGTTTTTCTGGAGATCAGAGAGAATATTATATTGGGGCACAAATATTACGGGATCTTGGGGTATCTACTATGCGTCTTCTTACGAACAATCCTGATAAAGTTTATCAGCTTGAGGAGTTTGGCCTTAACATCACAGAGCGGGTTCCTATCCAGATGAGCGCAACAGCATATGACTTATTTTATCTTAAGACAAAACAAAATCGTATGGGACATATTTTAAACTATGAATAAATTAATAGAAAGGAAAAATAAAATGAAAACATTTGAAGGTCAATTAGTCTCCCCTGAAATGAAAATTGGAATTGTAGCTGCCCGCTTCAATGAATTTATAACATCAAAACTCCTAAGCGGTGCTATGGACTGCCTAATACGTCATGGTATTCCCGAAGAACATATCCAGGTAGCATGGGTTCCTGGAGCTTTTGAAATCCCTCTTATTGCATCAAAGATGGTAAAAAGCGCTAAATATGATGCCATTATTTGCCTAGGTTGTGTTATTCGAGGGAGCACTAGCCACTATGATTATGTCTGTAATGAGGTTTCTAAAGGAATTGCCTCTGTATCCCTTTCCAGCGGTATTCCAGTTATGTTTGGAGTACTTACTACAGAAAACATAGAACAGGCCATTGAACGTGCAGGAACAAAAGCCGGCAACAAAGGATATGACAGCGCTCTTGGGGCAATTGAAATGGTAAATTTAATTCATGAAATAGAAAAGCCAAATTAATAGTTCTTTTCACTGTAAAATATAAAAGACCAGTCTCTTCCCACAAATATGTGGAGAGCTGGTCTTCTTTCTTATCCTAATTGTTATTAAGAATTCCCTGTAGGTATATAAGGTCTGAGAGCCCCTGCCACATTAGGGATAGGCATTGTCTGAAGCCAGACTTTCCCAGGTCCTGTTACTACTGTATTAAAAAATCCTTCTCCTCCCAGCAGTTTATTCTTTAATCCAGGAACTGTTTGGATATCTATTTGACAGCTCGCTGACATTGCTGCCAAATGTCCTGTGTCAATAACTAACTTCTCACCAGAATACAATTCATATTCTACTACATGTCCATCAAACTCTGCAAAGGCTATCCCTGATCCGCTGATTTTCTGCATAATAAAGCCTTCTCCTCCAAAAAAGCCCACACCCACCTTTTTATTAAAGTGTATAGACATGCTCACTCCTATTTCACTTGCCAAAAAAGCACTTTTTTGAAAAATCATCTCATGGTTAGGCGCAATCTCAAAAGCTCTTATGGAACCGGGAAAGCTGGAGGCAAAGGCAATCATCCCTTCCCTGTCCATTGCTGTATATACATTCTGAAACATTTTTTCAGATGAAAACATTCTTCCCAATGCCTTGCCAATACCTCCGTTTGACGTAGTTTCCATCTTCATATTGGGGGACATCCACGCCATGCCTCCCCCCTCCGTTATCATCTTTTCTCCCTGTTCCAAATGGCAAATAACTACAGGCAATGTTTCTCCTTTGATCTCGTATTTCACGATCCTATCCCCTTCCTTTTATAAAAAATCTCACATTAAGCAAATTTCTTAATTTGTTCCGATAAATGTTCCACTAATCCAGCAATATAAGAAATAATTCTGGCATTTTCCTCACTATCATTAAAGGTATCTGTAGCGTGGGCAGAAAGCTCCTGAGTAATAGCTGAAATATTTTGAATGCTCTCCACAATACTTGTGTTGGCTCCATCTAAATCCGTAACCGCTGTTCCTAGCTTCATGGAATTTTGATGAATGACAATAGACTTTTCTGCTATGGATGTGAATTCATTAGCTGCTTTATTCGCAAGGGAACTCTGAGTCTCGTTACTTTCCATCAAACGTTCAATAGCCTTTATAACATTTTTTAAAGAATCTGAAATACTATTTATTAAATTTGTTATATCTACTGTAGCGCTTTGAGTCTGTCCTGCCAGATTTGATATTTCAGATGCTACAACGGCAAATCCCTTTCCTGCCTCTCCTGCTCTTGCCGCCTCAATACTGGCATTTAAGGCAAGAAGATTTGTCTGGGTTGTAATATGATTGATCAAATCCACAATCGACTGCATTTCTCCCGTATATGTATTTAGCTCTTCCAAATCTCCAGATACAACTTTTCCAGCCTCTTCCGATTCTTTTACCTGTCCAATTAATGAGTCCATACTTCCCTTTCCTTGGGAAATGGCCTCTCCCACTGCCTTTAAATCTCCTACAATGGACTCTGTTACTTCCTTTGCCAATGTAATTTGATTCTGAATCTGCTCTGTATTTAACAGCTGGGTTTGAACTTGTTCCGCTGTATCTGTAGCTCCGTCACTGACTCCTGACATGGAATTTCTTGTATCTTCCATGGAATTTCTTAGTCTTTCCATTTGACCGTTTACCTCTGTAATATCAGAAGCCACGCTCTCTGACACTTCTAAAGTCGTTTTCAAAAGTCTTGTCGCTGTATCCTTTTTCTCGTTTGTCTCCTGTAACTTCTTTTCATTGATTTTATACGTTACTACAGAAGTAAAAATGGAACATGCAGCTACTAAAACGATAACAATAATTTGTATTTCAGCCTCCACAATTCCTTTTGGGGACAATCCCTGGTCTATGGCAGTATAAGCAATATATCCTATGTTTCCCAACATGGCTATAATGGCAATTCCAGTGGAATATTTGACATCTGTATACAAAGAAATAATAATAATAAAAGGAATAATAAAGGTGAATGTAAGATTTGTACTTCCTGTAAACAGGGTAACCAGATATACGGTGCTATATCCTATTCCCATGGCATATCTTTGTGCCCTTCCTCCCTTGCTCCAAAAGTAAAACAAAATACTAATAACACTTGGAACAAATAAAATTGCAAAAATTGCCAAGACATACCCTGATGACTTACTTCCTTTAAAACCTTCCATTAAATATGATAAAAACAAAATACTATTTAATATTAAATATGCAATGAGCGCCATTTGATTTGTTTTCTCTTTTTCCAATAGAATATCTTCGTTATTCATCGGATTCCCCTCCCTAAGTAATTATATTTTTTTTATTATATCATAATCCATTTATTAATTCTATTCCATTTTTATTCCCAGTCTGTTAAAAACCGTTTTCTATACTTTAAATCAGCATATTTTAGTATTTTATATAAATAAATAGCATTATAAGCGCCCCCAGCAACTCCCACTGCAGGCACTCCTTGGAGAAACTTTATGTAAATTAATTCTTTAGACAACACTTGAGAAGTAAGAAAAATCTCTTCCTTCAAATCGTATTTTTCACTTTCGTTTAAAATGTCCTTTAGTTTTCCCTCTCCTTTCTCAAATTCCTCTCCATAAGACAAAGCATTCTGTATTAACTGCAAAATATAAAGACGCTCCTTCTCTTCTTCATAAGAATAGCCATATATAAGGGATATTTCATAAATACTTTTTAATATCATTCCTACAAAAATTGGTATATCTGGCAGTCCAATACCTAAAGCCCCAAGACTAATGCCTTCTACTCCTGAAATAAAAAGGTTTTTATTGAAAGAAGCCTTTGAACTTTTTTTAAAGGCTTTCAAATATTTTCGTCTTGGACTTAGCTGGGCTGCATACTCCCTAACTTTAAATTCCTTTTGTATTTCTTCTTTTTTATAAGTTTTCTCTATTACCCCTGTTCCTTTTTCAAATACAAGAAGAAATGCTTTTGAAAAGGCAGCATCCAATTTTTCTTGAAGTTTTTTTGGCACCTTATCTTGCAATATTTTATTGAAAAAAGCCTCCTGTCTTTCCCTCTTCCAGCGAATATAAGCAGCTTCCTGCTTTTTCAAGGCTTCCCATTCTTTTTCTAAGTCACTCCTTTTTGTAAATATACCCACACTCCATGTCTCCCTTCAAACTGCATTGTTATTTATGCTTATTTTTTTATATATCGGAGAAAGAAATAGTTCTTATTAGTTCCTTGTTTTGTAGAAAGACCATTCTATTGGAAAAAACTCTTCCTTCCCCTTGCGTCACGAAAAAACCTATTATATAATCAAGGAAGATCTCAAAAAGTGGAATGAAAACGGAGAGAACAGCTTATGAATAAAATTACTCTAAAAAACATAGCCCACAACTATTTTATGAAAGAAGGCAGTATCCTCTTCCTCCTTTCTGTGCTATTTCTTTTCTTTGCCTCCACATGGACAAGTCCCTTTTATTCTTATTGTCTTGGGGACGATTCTTCCTTTTATTCCATGGTGGGCAGGGGAATTCTCCATGGATATGTCCCCTATAAAAATTTTTTCGACTTGAAAGGCCCTTATCTTTTCTTTATTCAGTCTGTTGGACAATTTATTTCTAGGGGAAAGTTAGGAATTTTTCTTTTTCAAATTCCTTTTTGCTTTGTAGCTGTTCTTCATACATGGAAAATAGCAAGGCTTTTTCTTAGTTATAAAAAATCTTGTGTTGTAATAGGGTTTTTTCTCCTTGTCTATACAGCAACCTTATGGGGAGGCAATACAGCTGAAGAATATTCCCTCCCTTTTTCTATGGTGTGTCTTTACTATACTTGTTTATGGATACTTCATAAAGACCCAGACAAGCTTTCCAAATATGCATGTACCTTTGGATTATCTACAGGAATTATGGTATTTATGAAAATAACATTGGCTGCTCCTATTTTTTCTATGATTCTTTGTGTTCTTTTTCTTTTAATTAGAGAAAGAGCTTATTTTCAAATTCTTTCCGCCATAGGTTCCTTTCTTTTTGGTTTTTTTATTTCCCTCTTCCCTGTTGTTATCTATTTTAGCTATCATGGAGCCATAGAAGACTTAATCTATCAAGAATTTATTTTCGGATTTATGAGAGGAACAGATTATGGGGAATCCTTTAACTTATTATGGGAACTAAAACTTTCCGCCTTTTACGTTGTTTTCCTTTTTGCCATTTTTCAAAAAGGACTAAAGGCGCCTTTTCGGGTTCTTCTATTTTCTATGTCTGTTGTTGGATATATTTTTCTCCATTTAGGAACTCCTTTTATTTATTATTTTACTTCCACCCTTCCTGTTTTTGTCCTTGGGATTTCTTTATTTTTACATTTAAATGATCCTTTCATCATTACCCTTAAGCTTCCCTTTCTAATACCCCTTTTAGCCTTTTTCATTTTTATAGGCTTTTATGTTGGGGAAGCTTTAAGCCGTATTGGAGACTGTATTGATGCAAAAACAAATCCCTATTATCAAAACTATTATGAGCAGTCTTTAGAACTTTGCAGCCTTATTCCTGAGCAAGAGAGAGGTAGTATTTATTGTCTAGAATCCAGCTGTACCTGGTTTGAAATTAACCAAGTTCTCCCTGCTTATAAATATCAAATTAATCTGCCCTTTTTTATTGCCTTAGATCCTTCTATTGAATGGGACTTATATTATTATTTTTCCAATAAGCCTGCAAAATGGCTTGTTACTTCCCCTTTAGAAGATTTAGGCATCCCAGATTCTATTAAAGATGAAGTGCGATATCGGTATGAATTAATTACATTTAATGATTTTCATGAACTCTATACACTCCGTCGGTAACCTATGTCAGCTTCTTGACAATATTCAGGGGAAACGTTATAGTGATACAGTAACAATTCTTACAATTTTTATAAAAAATATAGGAGTTTTCTTATGCTATTTAATTCTCTTTCCTTTGCTGTTTTTTTTCCAATTGTGTTTCTTCTTTATTGGTTTTTACCTCATAAATATCGTTGGATTTTTTTGCTGGCAGCCAGCTATTATTTTTACATGAGCTGGAGCCCTAAATATATGCTTCTTATTTTATTTACTACTCTTGTTTCTTATTTCTCCTCTATTGCTTTAGAAAAAATAGATAATCCTACTGGCAAAAAAGGAATTTTAGGAATTGGCATTGCTGCCTGTCTCCTTGTACTCTTTTATTTTAAATATTTTGGATTTTTTCTTCGATCTATGGAATCTGTTATGGAATTCTTTTCCCTAACTGTTCATCCAATAACTTTGCATATTATGCTTCCTGTAGGTATTTCCTTTTATACCTTTCAAACATTAGGTTATATGATCGATGTGTACAGAGGAAATCTTCCTGCAGAACGCCATTTTGGAAAATATGCCTTATTTGTTTCCTACTTTCCCCAACTGGTGGCTGGTCCTATTGAACGCAGTATAAATCTCCTTCCCCAGGTGCAAAAAATACAGGTTTTTCAATATGATAAAGCAGTTTATGGAATATTACTTATGCTTTGGGGATTTTTCAAAAAAATTGTCATTGCTGACTCTCTTGCTTTTTATACAGATCTTGTTTATAAAGACGTAACTTCCTATCATGGACTACCCCTTATTGTGACTGCTGTCTTTTTCACCCTTCAAATATACTGTGACTTTTCTGGATACTCTGACATTGCCATTGGCTGTTCCAAACTTCTTGGCATTGATTTAATGACGAATTTTAAAAGTCCTTTTTTTGTCACTTCTATTAAAGAATACTGGAATTATTGGCATATTTCCCTCTCCTCCTGGTTTCGAGATTATGTCTATATTCCCCTTGGAGGAAACAGGGTAAAGAAAAGCCGCCATTACTTCAATACCTTTCTTACCTTTATGCTCAGCGGACTTTGGCATGGAGCCAATTGGACCTTTGTTTTCTGGGGTTTTCTCCATGGAACGTATATTATTATAGGAAATCTTCTGAGAACTTATACAACACTTCCTCTTTTTCCACAAGAAAAAGGGAGAAATAGAGGATGCAAAAAAAGTCTTTATTGGTGGATGAGTGCAGGAATCACGTTTTCTCTTATTGCTTGTGCCTATGTGGCTTTTCGCTCCAATACTTTACAAGATGCTTTTTATGTGCTAACCCATCTGTTTACTGGTATTCTTTCTCCTGTCCATTATATAAAGGAAGGTTATCAGTCACTCCAGTTAGGAATGGGAGGTTTTATTACTCTCCTCCTCCCTATTTCCCTGTTATTCCTTTTTGACTACCTTTCCCTAAAGATGGATGTCATTAGCAAAGTAAGGGCAATGCCCCCTATAGCTAAGTGGATTCTTTACTGGCTCCTTCTCCTCGTTGTCTTTTATTTCTCTATTAGTAATACAGAGCAGGCATTTATTTACTTCCAATTTTAAAATACCTTTGGAATGGAGGATTCTATGAAAAAATTTATTTTAAAATGTATAATAGCTGTCAGTATTCCCTTTTTTTGCATTTTGCCTTTTCTTATTGCTGGATTTTACTCAAAGGAGATGTACAGCCCAGACAAACTTATACAGCTCCATTTGGAGAGCCCTGAAGATACAAAATTTGGTCTTGCCTACACAGATCCTGCTCCTTATTATAAGTTTAAAAATATAGTAATCCGGGAACCGAAAGTATTAGCCCTTGGCACTTCTTGCGTCCTTCAGTTAAAGGGCAGTTTCTTTAAAGAAGGGCAGTTTTATAATGGAGGTAGGGGGGTAAAAAATATCAATGAGTTTTTAGATTATATGAAGGCTGTTGAAGAGTATGGCAAACTTCCAGAAGTTCTTATCATTGGCCTAGACTGGGACTTTTTCAATGACGCCTGGAATGGAGATCTAACTGTTTCCACACTAGACTTAAACAGTCCTTCCCTTCCTATATCCTCTGTTTTAAAAGGTATGATCCCAGATTTCTTTCAAAAAAAATGGAGTTTTTCCACAGTTATGATTAACAATCCCTCCTATATTGGCATAAACGCCTCCTTAAAAAATAATGGCTTTTTAAAAGATGGCTCCTACTATCATGGTTTTATTTATGAATTTCCCGAAAAGCAGGATGATTACCAATTTAAAAATACCTTCTGGCGAATGGATAATGGCACCCTTCGTTTTGAATATGGAGAACACGTAGATCCCCAGGCATTGGAATGTCTGGAAGCCTTTTTACAATACTGTACTAAAAAGGATATCCAAGTTGTTGGCTTTACTCCCCCATTGGCTCCTTCTGTTCTAGATAAAATGGAAACAATGGGAACAAAATATGCCTATGTAAAAGAAATCCCTGAAAGCTGTTCTTCTCTTTTTTCTCAGTATGGATTTGAATATTATGACTTTTTGGATCTTCGATCCATTGGCTTGGATGACAGTTATTTTATTGATGGATTCCATGCCAGTGAATCTGCCTTGGCAAAAATGCTCCTTTCTATGTTAGACTCTGGTTCCATGCTTCATCCTTATATTGCTACTGATTATTTACAAGAACTCTATGATCATAGAGCTTCCAATATACTTTTGCATCCTTATTCCTGGTAATATAATAAAAAGGGACGGAAAATTTATTTTCCATGTCCCTTTTGTTGCGTTTTCTCATATATGCCATTAAATTTTAATCTAACTTATAAAATCCATAGGATAAATAACCATCAAATCGGGTAAAACCCTTGTTTTCCAACTTATTCACCTGTTCACTGCTTTCATCTTCCTTTACAATATATATTCCATCCTCCCACTTTTCCATGTTTTCTCCTTCTCCCGGATAGGCAAAGGAGTAATTTCGAATACGTTCCTCCTTCCGTTCCCATTCAAAAGTAGAAGCCCTCAAAAGAAGTAAAAGCTGTAAATCTGCTGATAAGACACCTGTATCATCTAAATAAATCCTATCCTCTTCTCTGTAATACTTCTCATTATAATACTCCATTACTTTTGTAAACTCCATATCATCAAATAGCTCTTGCTCATAGGCCTTGTCATATTCATTAAAATAGAAATTACAAAACACCCCAAAACTCCCTAAATATAAAAGGAGAAAGAAGAAGATCCATTTTTTATAAATCTTATAAATATTTTCTACAGCAAAAGCCATAAAAAAGGCAATGGATAAAAAGGCAGGGTTGATTTTATTCAAGTTTGTATCATTGACAAATAAATTAGTAAAAAGCACACTAATAAATAAAAATAAAGGAAGAGCAAATAGACTGAACGTTTTTCTATTCTCCTTTTTAAACACTGTAATAATACATAATACTAGACCGTAAACAAGAAATGGAATGGAAAAATAATAAAGAGAGCCAAAGGGAGGCAGAGCATTATATATTAAAACAGGATTTTTATCATAAGTTACCATTGTAATAAAAATATGAATATTATGGAGAAAAGTGTGAATATTTACATCATCTCCCCTATACATAGGAATTCTTGGAATTGTAAAATAGGTAGCAGCTATTTCTGGCAACTCAAAAGTATTTATGATAATCATCACTAATAAAGGGACTGCCAACAAAAACAAAGGAATTGCCAGTACTATCCACTTTTTTAAGGCAAGTCTTTTTGTCCAATTCACATAGAGAAAACATAGAAACAAGAAAAAAGGAACAATCACATAGGCAAGGGCATAGGTATACAAGGTCAGTCCAAAACATCCCCCTGACAAAAAATAAAAAATTGTTTTCTCTCTTTGTAACGCTAAAATAAGAAAATATAGAGAAATAGTAATAAATCCCAGCATTAAAAAACAGTCTAATCCCCATCTCTGGGACATAATATACCAAGGACAGACTGTTATAAAAAAGGCTGCTATAAAGGCCGTTCTTTTATTTCCAGTAATTTCTCTAGTTATTAAGAAACCCCCTACTAATGTACAAAATCCCAAAACTACTGCTGGAATTCTTACAAGGGTAAGGCTGTAATCAAAGAAAAGCATGAGAGCTCCAGCTAAATATGCGTACATAATGCTTTGTCCGCCCCCAAAATTAATTAAATAAAAAGGCATTTTTTTCTGGTAACGATCCACATGGTCTAATGCCAAAGACCATGCGTCATATGCCATACCCATTTCATCACAGTGCATCCCAAGGGGAACCTGGCCAAGACGGTATATTCTAGAAAAGGCAAAAAGAACTAGAAGGCCAATGACAAACATCCAGTCATATTTATGAGAAATGGTTTTCAAGTTCATGCCCTGTCCAACAAAAGGTTTTTGCAAATGGACATTTCCTTTTTTATGGGCCATTTTCATGGAACTCATGGCATGGACAATACAAATGCCTATAGCCAACACAAAGCATATCATTTCCAATACCCAAAAGCTTTCTATCATTCTAATACCAATGCCTTTCCTCTAAATATTACCAATATCTCCTAACCCCTAATATGGTTCTGTATGTGGCTGTAGTAATTTTAATTCCTGAAGCGGGAGTGCTGGCATGAACAATTTGCCCATTTCCAATATAAATTCCTACATGCCCTGCATAACAAATCAGATCCCCTGGCAAGGCGTTGGAATAATCAACAGCCTTTCCCCCTGCATATTGGGAAGAAGAAGTTCTTGGGATACTAATTCCAAAATTTTGAAATACTGCCATTGTAAAACCAGAACAGTCAGCTCCCTCTGTCAGACTTGTGCCTCCAAGTACGTAAGGTCCTCCTATAAACTGTTGTCCATAATTGGCAATACGCTGACCCAATGAACCATCTACTGGTTCCTCTTTTTTTGGTTCTTCCTTCTTTGGCTCTTCCTCTTTAGGAGGGCTTTCTTCTGTATTATTCTCTGCCACTGGCTCTGGATTTGAAGAGCTGGATGTATCTTCCCTCTGCTCTGGCTCAGGTTCAGGTTCCTCCTCTACTACTTGGGAGCTATTCCCTGAAGAAGAAGAGGACTGTTTTGCAAAATCTTCTGCTGCCTTTCTCCTAGCCTCTTCCTCCAAAGCCTTTTTCTTGGCAGCTTCTTCCTCTTTTCTTTTCCTCTCAGCTTCCTCTGCCGCCCTCCTCTGTTCTTCAACAATTTTTTTAATAGCTGCATCCTGTGCTTTAATTTGCTCCTTGTAAACAGCAGCCTGCTCTCTTGCTCTTGCCAATTTTCCATCAAAGTCTTCTACTACTGCCCTTTTTTGGGTAATTAAGGTTTCTAATCCTTTTTCCTCCTGGGCATATTCCGCCATCATTGCTTCCAATTCGGATTTTTCCAATTTAAGCTTTTCTTGGAGTTTAGCCACTTCTTCTTTTTGCTTTTGGTAACTTTCTAACAAATTTCTATCATATGTATAAAGCTTATCAATGTATTCCGCCTTATTTATCAAATCGGCCATATTTTTTGCCATAAGAAAAACTTCCAGGTACATAGTGTCGCCTTTTTCATACATGAACCGGATTCTTCTCTTCATAGCCTCATACTGGTTTTCTTCCTTTTCTTTCGCTTTATCATATGCAATCTGAGCCTGAGCTAATTCCTCATTTTTCTTTTCCAAATCTCCTTGAAGTATATCAACAGTCATCAGTAAATCAACTAATTGGTTATCTAATTCCTCAATCTCACCTGCCACCTGATTTTTTTCAGACTCTATGTTGTTCATTTCATTTTGTACAGAATTTAACTGATTTTGTGCCTCATCTCTTTTTCTCTGTGCATCAGACACAGTTTCAGCCCCTATGGATATCGTTGGCATAGCGCATAACACACCTGCCAAAATAAAGCAGACTACCCTTCCTTTGTTCATTTACCATTCACCCTTACATTTATCCCTTATAAATCACAATTGTTTACTGTTCTTGGAAAGGGAAGCACATCTCTTATATTGGACATTCCTGTCAAATACATGACACATCTTTCAAACCCTAATCCAAAACCTGCATGACGGACTGAACCATACTTTCTTAAATCAAGATAGAATTCATAATCCTCCTCTTTGAGTCCCTCTTCCCTCATTCTCTTGATTAATTTATGGTAATCATCTTCCCTCTGGCTTCCGCCGATGATTTCCCCAATTCCAGGGACAAGACAGTCCATTGCCGCTACCGTTTTCCCATCATCGTTTAATTTCATGTAAAATGCCTTTATTTCTTTTGGATAATCTGTGACAAAAATAGGCTTCTTATAAATCTCCTCCGTTAAGAAACGCTCATGCTCTGTCTGTAAATCACACCCCCAGGATACTGGAAATTCAAATTGTGCGTTGTGGGCTTTTAAAAGTTCCACTGCCTCTGTATATGTGATATGTCCAAAATCTGCGTTTAAAACATGATTTAGCCTTTCTATTAAACCTTTATCTATAAACTGATTGAAAAAGTTCATTTCTTCTGGAGCGTTTTCCAAAACGTATTGGATTAAATATTTTATCATATCCTCAGCCAATTCCATGTCGTCCTTCAAATCTGCAAAGGCCATCTCCGGCTCTATCATCCAAAATTCCGCTGCATGTCTTGTTGTATTGGAGTTTTCCGCCCGAAAGGTGGGCCCAAATGTATATACATTTCGAAAAGCAAAGGCATATGTTTCTGCGTTAAGCTGCCCACTTACAGTAAGGTTTGTCTCCTTTTTGAAAAAATCCTTTGAATAGTCTACTTTTCCCCTGCTGTCCAATGGGAGATTTTCCAAATTCATTGTTGTTACTTGAAACATTTCTCCTGCCCCTTCACAGTCATTCCCAGTAATAATAGGGGTATGGACATAAACAAAATCTCTTTCTCTAAAAAACTGGTGTATAGCAAAGGACAAAAGTGAACGGATGCGAAACACCCCTTGAAATGTATTTGTCCTTGGCCGCAAGTGGGAAATTGTTCTTAAAAATTCAAAACTATGCCTTTTTTTCTGAAGAGGATAATCGGAGCTAGATGTCCCTTCTATTTTAATCTCTTCTGCCTGGATCTCAAAAGGCTGTTTTGCCTCTGGCGTTTCCACAAGTGTTCCCTCGGCTATTATGGCAGCGCCTACGTTTAGTTTGGATATCTCTTCAAAATTATTCAGTTTATCGCTATAGACAATTTGAAGAGTTTCAAAAAAAGTACCATCATTTAAGACAATAAATCCAAACTTCTTTGAGTCTCTTATAGACCTTACCCATCCTCCTACTCTTACCTTTTTCCCAATATAGATCCCTTGGTTGCGGTATAAATCCTTTACCCTTGTAAATTCCATGGCTAACTTCCCTTTCTTAATTTTTATGTTGGATCACCTTTGCATTATCTGCTATAAAGTTCTTTACTTTATTTGTAAGAATGTATTCGTGAAAAGATTCCATATTTGTATTTTCCTTAAATTCATCTTCTGATTGATAACCCAACTGCTTTGTATAGGAGGATACTGCCTCCTTCATCTCCTCATCTGTAAGCTTTAAATTCTCTTTCTCAGAAATGGATGCAACAATTAAGCTTTCTATCGTATTTTGCCTAGCAAACTCTTCTGCCTCCTTCTGAAATTCCTCCTCTGTTTTTTGAAGGTAGTTTTCAATATATTCCTTTGTATCCACATTGCTCCCTGCCGCATAAAGGGCAACGCTTTCATACATTTTTTCATAATTGCTTTTTACTAACTCTTCTGGAAGGGAATTCACAGTACAATTATCCACAACTGTGTTCCAGGCCCCTACTAAAATTTCATTCCTTATAGAATCATCTTTTGATGCCTGAAGATTTGCCTTTATCCCCTGTCTGTATTCCTCTGTTGTCTTGTATTTATCTGAGATAGATTGGACAAACTGGTCATTAAACTCAGGCAAGACTGGTTTTTTTATGGAATTAATTGTAATGGTAAAAACTACGTCTTTCCCTGCATATTCTGGTTTCATAATATAAGATTCTGGAAAGGTAAGACTTAAGTCAAAGGTTTCTCCTGCTTCTCGCCCCATTAATTCTTCTCCCGCAGATATAGGAAAACCTGCGAAACTTGTATATCCTACTTCCAGATCATAACCTCCTGCTGCGCTGCTGCCCCCCTCTATGGGCTCTCCATTCATCGCCCCTGTAAAAGTAATATTTACAATATCTCCTCTTTCAATAGGCCGATCTGTTATTTCTATTCTTTCCTTTGACTCTGCCCGAAGCTCCCTTTGAATCATATCTTCCACATTTTCATCTGTTACCCCAGCAGTGTCTGCCTGTATTTCTACTCCTTTGTACTCTCCTAGCAGGATATAATCGTCTGGATTCACCTTATTTAATCCTGAGCCTCCATTCTCTCCCCTGCATCCCAACAGGCCCAGTCCCATGGCAAACGTTATTCCTGCTATACAAATACATTTTTTCATTTTTATACCCATGCCTTTCTCCTTTTGGCTTCTTTTCAATATATAAATTGGATATGATCTTTGCAAAATAATGACTATTACAGTTATAACATATCCAGCAAAATCTGTCTACATTAGGGGGGAAAGCAATCTGCAAAATTGTTCCTTTACTCTTACTATAATCTTTCTTCTTGCATATACATAAGATGTAATTTCACTGCATTTTTTTAAATCTTTTATAAATATTTGTTCCATTTTTTTTGATATTTCCTTATCATATACCATTACATTCACTTCAAAATTTAGTTTAAAACTGCGAATATCCATATTTGCCGTTCCAAAACACATGACTTTGCCATCCACAATCATTCCCTTTGCATGGAGAAAGCCATTGTTATAAGTATAACATCTCCCTCCTGCCCTAATCATTTCTCCAATGTAGGCATATGTGGCCCAGTAGACAAAGGGATGATCTGGCTTACATGGAATCATAATGCGTATATCAATTCCTGCCACAGCGGCCATTTTTAATGCATCCATAATGGACTCATCTGGAATGAAATAAGGAGTTTGAATATATATATTTTTTTTTGCGCTGTGAATTAATCTTAAAAAATTGTTTCGTATATTATGATAGGTGGAATCTGGGCCACTTGATATGACTTGTATCTGGCTTTCTCCTGAAAATGGGATGGATGGCTTTGGATAATACATTTTTTGTGCAATAAGATTTTCTTTGGCAGCATAGTCCCAGTCAAGAATAAATCTTGTTTGAAGCTCCGGCACTGCAGAACCCTGAATTCTTAAATGAGTATCTCTCCAATATCCAAATTTTTCGTCCAGGCCTAAATATTCCCTACCCACGTTAAATCCCCCAATGTAGGCAGTCTCTCCATCCACAACTACAATTTTTCTATGATTTCTGTAATTAATCCGAAGTTGAAGTCTGCCTAAAAATGCAGGAAAAAATTCTGCCATTTGAATTCCTTGCCTTTGCAAATTTTTAAAATACTTTTTCGGAACAGATTTGCATCCCATACTGTCATATAAAATTCGCACCTCTACCCCCTCTTTTACTTTTTCTAAAAGCATATCCTTAAGATGATCAAATAATTCATCCATTCTTATAATATAGTATTGTATATGAATAAACTTTCTAGCAGCTTTTATATCTTCTTGAAGTTTACTAAATTTCTCCTTGCCGTCTGTTATAATTTTTATGTCATTATTTTTCGTCAATAGAGAATTGGAACTTTCCATATTATAGATAATCAGACTCTCATAGTCTCCTAATTCCTCTGGGCCATCCTTGTATTTGCGGCGGGCTATACTATCCTCCTGAGCTTTAATGACTGCTTCTAATTCATCTTCCATTTCCTTTAACTTAAACATTTTGCTCTTATGCATATCTTGTCCGATCATCAGATAGAGAATAAATCCCACAATTGGAAGGGCATAGAGAACTAACAGCCAGGTCCAGACGGATCTAGGCTCTCTTCTTTGAAAAAATATAATAACAATGGCAAGTATCATATTAATAACATTTAAATTTGCTATTATCCATCTTCCTATTTCTGAGAAGTAATCTAAGAACATTGTTGGTACCCCCTTCCAAATTTCTGTCTTCCCTCAAGTCAGAAATTCCAAACTAAGCAAATAAATTAGACAGACCTCCGTGTAAACATTCTTTAATCTCTTGCGCTTTGCTAAAAAAAATGATAAAATATGATTCGCATTATTATTGTAAATAGAATCAGCCAATCAGGAGGGATTGCCTTTGTCTACCACAACCATTGTTCTCATTATTATTTTAGCCATTCTTGTTATTGGCTTTCTTGTCCTTTATTTCCTTGGCAAAAAAGCAATGAAACGACAAGAAGAACAGCAGGCTCAGATTGAAGCTGCTAAGCAGACGATTTCTATGCTTATTATTGACAAGAAAAAAATGAAATTAAAAGATGCAGGGCTTCCTGGGGCAGTAGTGGAAAATACGCCAAAGCTTATGAGAGGCTCCAAGCTTCCCATTGTAAAAGCAAAAATTGGCTCCCAGATAATGACTTTAGTATGTGATGAAAAAATCTTTGATATGGTTCCTGTTAAAAAAGAAGTAAAAGCGACAGTCAGCGGCATTTACATAACATCTGTAAAAGGCGCCAGAGGTCCTCTGCCTGCGACAGCTCCTAAGAAAAAAGGCTTGTTTAAGCAAACCCTTGAAAAAGTTCAGGAGAAAGCAGGAGCAAAACCAGTCAAATAATTTTTACATTTTCATGATGAATGAAGAACCTCTAAGTTTTTTAGAGGTTCTTTTTTTATTCATAATCTAACATTTCTTTCATATTGCTGTGAAGGGCTTTTAAATACTTTTGCATTTCTTCTCTTGTCTCTTCATTTCTTAAGGCAAACTCTATATTTGCCTGAAGAAAACCAGACTTTGTCCCAACGTCATAGCGATGTCCTTTAAAATCATAAGCATACATCGCCTCATCCTTAGCCATTCTTTTTAAGGCATCTGTAAGCTGTATTTCTCCTCCAGTCCCCTCATCCTGGGTCTCTAAATAGGAGAAAATATTGGATGTAATAATATATCTTCCTAAAATTGCAATATCCGAAGGGGCCTTTTCAACAGCAGGCTTTTCTACCAAGTCCTTTACTTTATAAACTCTTTCATCTATTTCTTTACAGTCAACAATTCCATATTTGTTTACCGTATCATGGACTACCTTCTGTACTCCCAAAACCGAAGTCTTATATTCATCATAAATTTGTATCATCTGACTTAAACAAGGTTTTTTTGATACAACCACATCATCTCCCAAAAGCACTGCAAAAGGCTCATTTCCAATAAACTGTCTCGCTGTTAGTATTGCATGACCTAAACCTCTTGGTTCCTTTTGCCGAATATAATGAATATTGGCCATATCTGAAATTTGACGAACTGTATCAAGCATTTTAAGTTTCTTACTTCGTTCTAGCTCCAACTCCAATTCTATGGAGCGGTCAAAATGGTCTTCGATTGATCGTTTATTTCTCCCTGTAACAATAATAATATCTTGAATACCCGATGCAACAGCTTCCTCTATAATATACTGAATCGTAGGCTTGTCCACTATGGCCAGCATTTCTTTTGGCTGAGCTTTTGTTGCTGGTAAAAATCGAGTTCCAAGCCCTGCTGCTGGAATAATTGCTTTTTTAACTCTCATCCATCTTCTCCTCTGTTTCTTTCTGAAGCAGGAAATTTTTCCTTTCCCTTGGAACAATACTCATATGAATATTGCAGTGAGCCAAGTATTCATAATTTATTTCCAGATCGTACTGAATATCCAGTTTAATTTCTTCCTCTTTTTCCTTTACTTCCACACTGTGTGCTTTAAGGCCAACGAAAACCGTTCCATATGGCGTCACATAATTTGTTAAATTTTTCCTCCCCTCTTCAAAAACCATATGGACATTCACAAGACCCTTTTTTGTTAATTCCATGCTTCGTTCCTGGAACTGATAAGTGTTTAAGGTGGTGCCATCGTATCCTTCGGTCACTTCTTCATAAAATATATAATGCTTACCATTTTTTTTAAAATATTCTCCTGGTGAAATCACCTCTAATGGCTCATCATCTACCATGGTACCGAATTGAATTCCCCTTACTGAAATTAATACATCTTTTGTCATAATGATTTACCCATGCCTTTCTCAAATTTAAGCAGTTATCTTAGTATTGTTCCATATTCATCGCATTTGCGGATAAAATACCATAGGGCAAAATGGAATTTGCAATCCGTTTAAATTTTTCTGCAGCATCGCTTACAAAAAACTGATGACGGTTTTTCCCAAGTCCTGGGGGGTTTTCCCTTAGGAGCCCTTGGCATTCTAACAGTTGCTTTAACTCCCTTGCCGTCTCATAGGCAGGATTTACTAAGAGCACCTTCTCTCCCATGACCCTCCCAATGGCTGTTGCGATAAGAGGATAGTGAGTACAGCCTAAAATTAAAGTATCTATGTCTCGATCAATCAGCTCAGATAAATAGCGCACTGCAATCTCATCTGTTACTGGATCCTCCAAAAGTCCCTCTTCCACCAAAGGCACAAATAGGGGACAAGCCTTTCCAAGTACTTGTATCCCCTTTTGAAGCTCTTCCATATATTGTGAATAGATCTTGCTATGTATTGTCCCTTCTGTGCCAATAACTCCTATCCTGCCATTTCTCGTTGCCCTCACTGCTGCTTTTGCCCCAGGCTTTACGACCCCAATCATAGGGATATCCCATTCCCTTTCTACCTCATCTAAGGCAAAGGCGCTAGCTGTATTACATGCAATGACAATGGCCTTCACCCCCTGGGTTTGTAAAAAATGAACAATCTCCTTAGAATATCTTACAATGGTCTCCCGGGATTTGCTTCCATAGGGAACCCTGGCTGTATCCCCAAAATAAATAATTTGTTCATTGGGAATCTGCTTCATAATTTCCCTGACAACGGTCAGCCCTCCAACACCGGAATCAAAAACACCAATGGGCGCCTCCTTCTCATGACAATACATCTCTTTATCCATGCCTTTCTACGACTCTCCTATACCTTTTATCTGCCTAACCATTCTTGTATTATTTCCAAGCATCGAAAACTCACCTTTGTTTCTCCTGTTTTAGCAAACAAAATGGTGCGAAATTCTTCCTCTGAAAGAATAGCTTTTAGTTTTTCATCCTGCTCTTCTTCTATTACTTCATAAGATCCTTCTGTCAAACAAAGATTTGGATATAAAATCCCCCACCAGTTTTTTCCTTTTCCTTCTCCAATTACAAATCTAACGGCACTATAATTCCCTGCTGGGAACTCATATTTCTCATATATTTTTTTAGGAAAAAACATTTCTCTTGTTTCCATAGTAATAGCATATTCATAACCTCTGCCCCTTATTCTCCTCTCCCCAATTTCTTTGAGTTTCTCTCCCTCTTCTATCAAATAGCTTTCTGCCTCTTTTGCATCATTTACGTCTGGCATGTTCTCTTTAAGATAATCTTCTATGTCCTTCTTTACTTCCATCTTCAATGTTTGATCTTCTATGCTGTCACTATTCCCTATGACATGAAGTCGAAGCACCTTACTGGCAATTTCATTATATGTATTCTCCCTATTACTAATAAAAAGAAAAAGTCCTAAGGATACAACTCCTAATACAAAGCATAAAACTTTAATTCGTCTCATTTCCTCTCCTCCATCTTTTATTGATGTGAAGAGTTTTCCCTACTTTTTCATGCCTTATACAGTTTTTCCTACTCTTTACTTAGGAATATTAAAAGGAGTGGTCAAATAAACGTGCTTGGCAAGAGGCCCTCCTTTTAAATGAGAATAAGCTTTTTTTGCTTTTTGTATTTCATTAAATAAACCAAATACTGTAGGCCCGCTTCCACTCATGATAGCATTAAGGGCCCCCCATTTTTTCATTTCTTCTTTTATTTCTTCAATAACCTTATATTCTTTTGCAGTTACTGTTTCCAGTACATTTTCCATCTTACAGGCAATTTCCCTTACATCCCCTTGCTCAATGGCCTTCACCATTCCTTCAATATCTGGATGCTTTGTAATAGCATTCATGTTCAAGTTTTCGTAAACATATTTTGTAGAAATATTAACCCCTGGCTTAGCGATAAGAATGTAACAAGAAGGAAGAGGGGAGAGAGGAGTCAACAATTCCCCAATTCCCTCTGATAATGCTGTGCCTCTCATAATACAATAAGGGACATCTGCACCTATGTTTACTCCCCGGTCCATTAGCTGCCTTTTGCTAAGGCCCAGTCCAAACATTCTGTTCATTCCATAAAGAGCCGCTGCCGCATCGGAACTGCCCCCAGCCATTCCTGCTGCGACAGGAATATGCTTTTTAAGCTCCATCTCTATTCCTTCTTCAATTTGAAACTCATCTATCATCATCTTTACTGCTTTATAGGCAAGGTTGTTTTCGTTGGCAGGGATAAAAGGAAGATTAGTATATAATCGAATGCCTGGTTGTTTTGATTTTTTAAGGAAAATCTGATCATAAAAATATATTGTCTGCATAATCATCTTTACCTCATGGTATCCATCTTCCCTCTTCCTTACTACATCCAAACCTAAGTTCACTTTGGCCATAGCCTTTAACCTTAATTGTTCCATAACAGTAAAGCTCTCCTTGTAATTATCTATTGCACTTATCTATTGTTAAGAAAATTATAACAAAATTAGAAAAAAAATCAACCAAGCTATAAACAAATTCTATTCTTTAGTCGATATAAACAATGAAATATAGGAGTACATCAGCATGGTTGCTGACAAAGGAATATAAGCCAAGGAGGGTATGCCATGAGCGTTTATGGAGTTTCTAACCAAACAAACACAGATATTTACAGTAACTACAAAGCAGCATCTTCTTCCCAGCAAAAAGCTGAGAAACAGACATCTACAACAACGCAAGATTCCGCAGCTGTTTATGAGTCTTCTAAAAATACGAAAGATACTGTTAAGAAAACTTACACACCAAATACTGCATTAGTTAATAAGATGAAAGCAGATGCAGAAGCAAGAACTTCTCAGCTTCAAGGCCTTGTTGACAAATTATTAAAAGAACAGGGCAATGCTTACGGTCAGGCTAACGATATTTGGAAACTGCTTTCTGGAGGAAATTTAAAGGTTGATGCAGCTACAAAGCTTCAAGCCCAGAAAGATATCGCTGAAGATGGATATTATGGCGTGGAACAGACTTCCAGCAGAATCGTTGATTTTGCCAAAGCTTTGACAGGAGGAGATCCTGATAAGATTGAAGAGATGAGAGCTGCCTTTGAAAAAGGCTACAAGATGGCTACGAAAACATGGGGTAAAGAACTTCCCGATATTTCTTCCAGAACATATGATGCTGTCATGAGAAAATTTGACGCCTGGAAAGAAGAAAGTGCGAATGTAAACAGTGCTAATAATACTTCTGTAGTATAATTCAAGGAACCTTCTATAGCAAATTACGAGTTTGCCATAGAAGGTTTTCCTCATAAAAAAAGTGCAAAAGCATCATAACTTGATGTCTTTGCACTTTTTCCATTTGTTATAACTGGCCTAATGTCTTTACTATAAGAAGCTTATCTCCTGCCTTTACCTCCGGTGTGTTTAATTCATTTAATTCTTTTAACTGTTGTATAGATACATAATACTTTTTACCTATCTGCCACAACGTATCCCCTTCTTTTACAATGTATCCTACAATGCCTGGAAGATCTTTTAATTTTTCAGGATCCAGATCTTTTAAGGATATTTCTGATATAATGTTCTCTTCCATTTTATCAAATACAAGAGCCTGTAAGTTTAATACGACTTTTACTTCAATTTCTTCACTATCTATCATATTTGTAATCAACTGCTCTAAAGAGCTTTCAATTTCATAAATGCTATTTTTCTCAATACCTGGAATTTCTATTGTGTGTTCAAAGGGAATGCTTCCCTTCATAGAAAAGAAAGGAATTTTATCATCTGCTGTCACATAGAGTACCTGGACTTCCACTGCCCCTGTAATTTTAATTCCATTTTCCAGTATTTCTGTCTCATCGATTTTAATAGTTCCCTCACTTGTGCAAATCTGTAATATTCTTGCCCCTGTATTGTTAATTCGTATTCTTTCATCTTCTCTACATTTTGCACTATTTTTCATACGAAGGTTTTTATAACTTCCTATTTGGGTATGGGTTTCTACCTCTTTTGTCACCCCATATACATCTGTAAGAAGTTCTACAAATTCTTCTTTATAAAGCTTTATATCTAAATCCAGTACCATATCAATGGCAACGACTCTTTCCTCCCCATCATAATCTGGCTTCATTTCTAGTTCTTTATGAATAGCGCTAATAGTAATATCTGATATCATCCCTTCTACACAGCCATGACAGTCTACTGTGCCGCTAAAAGGCAGGCGGCTTTCATGCCATTGTACTTTCGCTTCCTCTCCCTCTGCTTCATAGAGAATAAATGCAGCCACTTCACCTTGTACAGATATTTTTCCATCCAAAGGTTTTAGTTCAATTTGTTCTAGCCTTACGCTCTCCCATAATATCTCAAAAATATTGGGCAGGTTGGAAGGAAGGACAATTTCCTCTTTAATGCGGTAAATATCCTTCTTCTGTACAGCAATTTCTACAATATCCATAGGTTTTTTTCGATATTCCAGCATTTCGGCGCACAAAATGTCTACTGTCGTCTCCTCATCATATAGCTCTTCAATGGAAACATGTAAAGTTGTAATCGCTTGGATACTTAGTTTTCTGTTATTAATCACATTAATGGTCAAATCTTCTAAGTCACTTTTCACAATGGGAATATCTCCAGGTTTTGCCCCTTCCATATGTACAAATTCTTCAAATTCCACGTCTCCATCCAAGCTGTGAATATTTTTTTCTGCCGACCCGCTTTGATATAAAAGGGAAAAATGCAGGCACCCTTTAATGTTCACATGATCTTCCGATGCCTTCACTTCATCAATCCTAATCTCCCCTTTGTCTAATATGACTCTATCAATATCTGACTTACCATCAGGTATGTTGTAGTCATCATCCACTGTCAGCTGAGTCACTGCACTGCACTTTTTTCTATCCATATGGACATTTTTTTTAATCAGTTCCAAAAAAATCCCTCCAGATTCCAACTCTTTTTTGTTTCATTTTATTCTTATCCTTTGGGCTTTATTCCAACTTCTTACTGTACTTTTCCTATTAAATCATGGATATCTTCTATCCCATACTTTTCCATATAATTTTCAATTCCTTTTCGTACTTTTATAAGAGCATAAGGATCATGGAAATTAGCTGTTCCCACAGCAACTGCCCTGGCCCCTGCCAGAAAAAATTCCACTGCATCTTCTCCATTCATAATGCCCCCCATTCCAATAACTGGCAAGCTTATAGATTGACACACTTGGTACACCATACGCAGGGCAATTGGTTTAATAGCAGGGCCTGATAAACCCCCTGTTTTATTAGCTAGAGCGAATTTTCTTTTATGAATGTCAATTTTCATTCCTGTAATTGTATTTATTAAAGATACCCCATCTGCTCCCCCTGATTCCGCCGCTCTTGCCATTTCTGTAATATCTGTCACATTTGGACTTAGTTTCATAATAATGGGTTGTTTTGCTTTTTCTTTTACTTTTCTTGTTATTTTTTCCAGGGAACAGGGATTCTGTCCAAAGGCAATCCCTCCTTCTTTTACATTGGGACAAGATACGTTTATTTCCAGCATGTCCACTTCTTCATCTCCAAGACGTTCAACGACTTCTATATAGTCTTCTTCTGTCCTGCCGCATACATTTACAATAATTTTTGTGTCATACTGTTTTAAAAAAGGGAGATCTCTTTTTATAAAAACTTCCATTCCCGGATTTTGAAGACCAATGGCATTTAGCATTCCTCCATAAGTCTCTGTCACTCTAGGTACATCGTTTCCCTGCCAGGGCACATTGGATACTCCTTTGGTTATAACCCCTCCCAAACAGTTTAAATCAACGAATTCATTGTATTCCATACCTGAGCCAAAGGTACCAGAGGCTGTCAGAATGGGATTTTTCAGTTCCACTCCTCCAATGATTACCTTTTTATTCATGAAAAGTCCACCTCCTGAGCTAAAAATACAGGTCCATCTACGCATATCCTTCTGTTAGGAACTTGGGAATGGCTGTCTTTTTCCTTCATTTTACATACACAGGCAAGGCAGGCTCCTATTCCGCATGCCATTTTTTCCTCTAAAGATACATAAGCTGGAATTTTCCTCTTTTTAGCATAGGCAGCCACCCCCTTTAACATAGGATAAGGGCCACATGCCAAAATGACTTCTCCCCTATGCTCCCCTTTTTCCAAAATATCCAGTACATTGCCTTTTAGTCCTGAGCTTCCATTTTCTGTTGCAATTTCTACTGATCCATAGGGTAAAAATTCCTTGTCCATAAATCTCTCCCCTTTAAAACCAAGGATCATTTCCTTTTTCCCTTTATACTCCTTTGCCAGTTCCAGTAAGGGAGGGATGCCAATTCCCCCACCTATTATAATTGCCTTTTTATCCAATAGGGGGAATCCATTTCCTATTGGTCCCATTACATCAATGGTTTCTCCTTCCTCATACTGTGAAAACTCCTTTGTTCCCTTTCCAGCAATCCTATAGACAATACGCAGCCTTCCCCTTTTTTTATCACTTTCACATATACTAATAGGCCTTGGTAAAAGGGTGCTTTCTCCCTTTGGATAAATGGCAATAAACTGTCCCGGCCTTCCATTCCCTGATATTGTTGTTTCTATCCACATGCTATAAATATTTTTTCCTATTTCCTTTTGTTCTATTACCCTTCCCTTTTCTTTTCTCTTAGTTTCCATTGAGCTCCTCCTAGTTTTCATTTTTGAATACAACGCTGCCCTTTGCAATGGTGTACTCTATTTTTCCATACAGATTTGCCCCAAGAAAAGGGGAGTTGGAAGATTTTGAAGCAAACTTCTCTACCTTCCACCATTTATCAGGATGAAAAATAACAAGATCTGCTGTCTTTCCCTCGGCAATATAACCTTTATCCATTCTATAAAACTTTGCAGGGTTTATTGTCATCTTTTCTAACAGCTCCATCATAGACAGCACCCCTGTTTTTACAAGATTTGTTATTCCTAATGATAATGCTGTCTCCAATCCAATAATTCCACTGGGAGCTTTTGGGAAGGGCAGTTCCTTCTCCTCTTTTTGGTGAGGTGCGTGATCCGTTGCTATTATATCAATAGTGCCATCTTTTAATCCGTCTAAAATGGCCTGCCTGTCCTCTTCTCCTCGAAGAGGAGGATTCATTTTTGCCATTGTTCCATAAATCGATACTGCATTCTCTGTCAAGGAAAAATGATGGGGGGTGGCCTCTGCATGAATGTCCCCTCCCCATGCTTTTCCCTCTCTTACAAAATCTATGGATTTTTTTGAACTTATATGCTGGATATTGATAGAAGCTCCTGTCTTTTTGGCCAGCTCTACATCTCTTCTTACCATCTCCCATTCTGCCCTTGATGAAGCCCCTTTTAATCCCAGACTTTCTGCTAGTTTACCAGCATTTACCCCTGCTTCCCATACGTAGTTAGGATCTTCTTCATGAAAGCTCAAAGGCATGTTTAGCCTGACTCCCTCTTTCATAGCTTCTTCTACAAGAAGGCTGTCCATCATTGGTTTTCCATCGTCAGAAAACCCTACTGCTCCTCCTTTTTTTAAAGCCTCCATGTCTGTCAGTTCTTTTCCTTCCATATTTTTTGTAATACATCCAAC